>JAQTSH010000007.1 GCA_028711405.1 Methanoregula sp. | reverse complement strand
AAATCAGGAGGTTACAGGAAAACCCGGAACTCTATGGAAAGCCGTTACGAAAACCGCTACACGGATACTGGGAAATCTATTTTGAGAAAAAGTTCAGGATTTTTTACACCATTGATCGAGTCAATCATGTTGTATATATCGAGGCAATAAACCACAAGGATGAATGTTAGATTCCCAGTTCTTTTGCAACATCTTCAAAGTCACGGGATTTGACATTCTTTGCTTTGCCTTTTTTAATCTGTGCCATGATCTCCTGATCCGCAAGGACTTCGATAGTGCGGTTCATGGAATCATATTCATCTTTGGATATGGTCACCCATTCTGTTTCATGCCTACCATGAACGAGTACTTTATTCATATATACAAATGGATTGTCATTTCCAGATATTAAACAATGAGGTAGCGCTCATTTGAAACCAGGGAAATTGGTAAGAAATTTCCTTGTGGGGTACTTGAGACACAGCCCGATATCAAAAGCGGGAAGATCACGAAAAAGCAAAGATGGGGAGGAGTTTTTTAAATGATAACGACGGTTTGTCACGTTATAACTTTTTGAACGGGCAATAAAATTCGCTGTGAAGGGCATATCCTGGTAAACAAACCGGAAACCACGGGAATCATTGTCCGACCCAACAGGGATCGCCGCTTTAGGGGGTGATTAGTTTCTTTACCCGTCTCTTTGCTTTTTTATGTGACGTGCTCATTTTCCGTCGGGTCTCTTCAGATACGATCCTTCCTTTTTTTGCCTCTCCGATTTTCCGGCGGGTCTCTTCAGATGGATGCTTTCCTTTCTGTGCCTCGCTCTGTCTCTTCCTTCGTTCCAATTCCTTTTGAGGATCTGCACTAATACCCCTTGTCATGTCTGCCCTCTCTAGTGAAAACAATTACTCTTGTATTTTGATTCTTCTCCGGATTTAGGATCTCTGTAAACGGGACAAAAGGGATACTAAACCTCCGTTTGAAATTTTACCGTTGCATGAAAACCAAACTGAGTAACTACAAACGTGTATTTAAGAACTTGTTTTCCTTTCCGTGATAAAAACTATTTGATCTCAAAGAGACCAGGAATGACGTCTTAGTCATCCGGGAAAATGGTCGTCTAAAAGACATTTGCTTCGGAATAGACCATCACCTGGTCCTGTTGGATCTCGTAGGGTTTGATCTCACGGGAGTGGGACGACATCCGCATCTTCACCACCTCAAGCGCGAGATGGACATCGGTGAGATCGCTGGGGCGGATAAACCGCAGCAGGATCACGGTATCGGCAAGGTATTCGATTAGGGCGTGCCGGCTTGAGAAGACATTATCCTTGTCAGTCTCGGAGGTCATCATGATGGTGCACGGCTTGTCCCGCAACCCCTCGATGAACCGGAACATCTCTTGCCGGCGTTGAGAATCCGTGTCGAATAAATCCTCAAAGAGCGAGATGGGATCGATGACCACCCGGCTCGCGTTCACCTCGCTGATCAGGTTCGGGAGCTCGTTTTTGATCCGGTTGTTCGCGAGATTGAAATCCGTTGGATCGAGCCTGATGACAAAGAGGGCTTTGTTTAAAAAAGGCGTGACATCCCAGCCCTTCATCTTCATGTATGTGATGATTCGCTCTTCGCGCTCTTCCAGACTGATATAGATCACGCGCTCCCCTTTCTTCAACCCGTCCCAGATGAATTCGAGGGAAAATGTAGTCTTTCCGGTACCATAGGTGCCGATGATCGCGCAGATGCTCTGCGGGATCAATCCCCCGCCGAGCATATCATCCAGCCCGGAGATCCCGACGTTGACACGTTCAGCACTCATATGACCACCCGGATGTTGCTCACCTCAAATCCCCCGGTCGCGGAGATCCGGACCGCAAATTTGACGAGATCATGCTCCTCCAGGTGAGGCATCACACCCCGGAACTTCTCGAAGTACATCACCCGCTGCCGGCGTGCGCTTGAACTCTCTTCCCACTTGAAGAGAATGACAGCGTCCGCGATATCCGCGAGTTCCCGTTCCCGGACCGAATCGAGGATGCCCTTACTGAGCAGGAGATAGGTGGTAATGTTCCGTTGTTTGGTCAACCGCTGAATACCCCTTAGGATTCCGGTCAGATCTGACCAGAGATTGGGGATGTTTGTCTGGGTGGCAATATCCGTGATCGAATCAAGGATGACGATGCTGTCCGGTTCTGAGGTATTGAAGACTTTCGACAACCGTAAGAAGATACTCTCACGGTCTGATCGTTTCTGGAGCCGGGTGAGGGTGTCGCTGTGGCTGTACCAGCCATCAGGAACGATGCTGCGATCAAAATAAAATTCCGACAGGTCATCGAATTGGATCGTTGATATGAATTCGGCTAGGCCGTCGGCGCGGAACGACTGGATGATCTCGTGCAGGACATCCTCTTTCATCCGGGTAAAGGTGACATACCGGATCTTTTTGGGGAGGATAATCCCCGGCGGCACAACCCCTTTTGTTACGATGGATAAATTGACAATGGAACTGTGTACAAACTCAAAGTTCCCTGCTCCCAGTTCCCCCAGGAGAAGAATCATCGATCCGGGAGGAACCCCCCCGTCAAGAATGGGATCGAGTGTTGAAATCCCGGTTGGCATTCTCATCTGTATTGTCTCTGGCATCTGGCACCCACGTCAAACGCGGCTCTTCTTTTTCGCAATTGAACTCTCTTCGATAGTATGATAAAGATATCTGTCCCCTGCGAGAAAAGATGATCCCTAAAAACCGGTAGTCCCTACGACCGTATGGGTGGAATTTCACGGAATCGATCCGGTGCAGGCAAAGAATTGTGATGGCACATCCTGCCTGTAATTGCACTGGTGCCTGAACAGAACCCCATGTTTTGTGTATCGATAAGCGCTCTCATTGTTCATCGTTGTCCGGTTTATAGATGTCACCAGAAGGCGCATGTATGGTATCATACGCTACACCCTCCCGTCACAAGGGGATTTTATGGTTTTTCCCGACAGGGAGATCAGGTAAAACACTATTTATAGGATGCTCTCCCGAACTATAATCCGGGAGAACGATGTTCTTCGGGTAGGAATCGGTCCTATGCGGATACCTGATTTTTTTAAATCCATACGAAAAAAGACGACGGCATCTACACCAGAGAAGGAAGCATCGGCTCTTATAACTCCGACGAACGGGGGAACACCAGACACTGCACCGGTACCGGAATCGGGGGATTTGCTGGAACCGGCACTTATGTCGGAACCATCTGTTGCTGCACCGTCATCAGGTGATTCCCCTGTGCCATCAACCGACTCAGAACCCGGAAAAGAACCGGAACCGGCAGTCCCTGCGATGGCACCGGGGTTAGGGGATTTATTGGAACCGGCACTTATGTCGGAACCATCTGTTGCTGCACCGTCATCAGGTGATTCCCCTGTGCCATCAACCGACTCAGAACCCGGAAAAGAACCGGAGCCCACGATTACTGCCCCGGCACCAAGTGATTCGCCCACCCACTCAACCGACACAGAACCTGGAAAAGAACCGGAACCGGCAGTCACTGCCACGGTACCGGAGTTAGGGGACTTGTTGGAACCGGCAGTCCCCGCGACAGCGTCGGAGTTAGGGGATTTGCTGGAACCGGCACCAGTGCCAGAACCCGGAAAGGAACAGGAACCTCTTGGAACCCCTTCCGCCCCGGAACCAGGATTGGGGGATTTGCTGGAACCCCCGGCAATCCCCAAGCCTGAAAGGAAACCAGAACCCCCTGTAACCGACAAAGACGCAAAAAAGCCCGGCAAATCCTTCCGGCGTTTCTTTCAGGTTTTCAAGAAAAAAGAAAAACCCCCACTTGAAGAATATGATTTCAAAAAGCACGGTCCGCTTGTCGGAGGGGATTTACCGGAAGGCTACACGCTCATTGACCAGTACTGGATAGATGAGGGGAGGTCGCTTGTTTACATTGCGCTGAACAACAAGTCAAACCAGATGGAATACCTCCTTTTCGAACCCGTCCTCTCGAATTTTGAATACGAGCTCCTCGAACGTCTTCATGAGGATTTGCGGGACGTCCTGATCCTGACATCCGATGAGATCAAAAAGGACAAGAAAATCATTCTTCTCGAAAAGACGATGAACCTTGTCAAGGAGTACGGGCTCACCCTTGAAATCCCCACCCTCTTTAAAATCGAGTACTACCTTATCCGGAATTTCCTCGGGTGGTCGCGGATCGATCCTCTCATGAAAGATCCCCATCTCGAAGATGTCTCCTGTGACGGGAACCGGATCCCGATCTTCCTCTATCACCGGAAGTACCGGAACATCAAGACCAATATCGCATTTGAAACCAAAGTCTTAAACTCGCTCGCGATCACCCTCGCCCAACGCTCGGGAAAACACATCTCCACCGGCTCCCCGATGCTCGATGCGACACTTCCCGAAGGCTCACGACTGCAGCTGACCCTGGGCACTGAGGTGACCACACGGGGCACATCGTTCACCATACGAAAATTCCGGGAAGAACCCTATTCCCCGATCGAACTTCTGGAATATGGCACGTTCAATGCCGATGAACTTGCCTACTTCTGGCTTGCCATCGAGAACAACAAAAGCCTCCTGTTCATCGGAGGCACAGCCTCCGGGAAGACGACCTCCTTAAACGCAGTCTCGCTCTTTATCCCGCCCATAGCAAAAGTCGTGAGTATCGAGGATACGCGGGAGATCACCCTCTTCCATGACAACTGGATCGCGAGCGTTACCCGTGAATCTCTCGCGGAAGGTGGCAATGCCATCACCATGTTCGACCTGTTGCGCGCGGCAATGCGACAGCGTCCCGAATTCATCCTTGTCGGAGAAGTACGGGGGGTCGAGGCACAGACGCTGTTCCAGGCAATGAACACCGGGCACACCACATTCTCGACAATGCACGCAGGAAGTGTCGATGCCGCTATTCACCGTCTGGAAAGTTCCCCCTTAAATGTCCCGCGGAACATGATCCAGGCATTGAATATCATCAGCGTCCAGGGTCTGATCTTCCGCGGAACCGAGCGGGTCCGGCGGGTCCAGGAGATTGTCGAGATCGCAGGGGTCGATCCGGGAACCGGCAACCTGCGGGTCAACAATGTCTTCGTCTATGATCCCATTCACGACATCTTTTCCTTTACGGGCAGATCGCAGATTTATAGTGATATCTCGGCGAAACGGGGATGGACCCGGGACAAACTCGAGAACGAGATCAGTATCCGAAAACAACTCCTTGACGAAATGCGCAAACAGGGCATCATCGATTACGTCTCTGCTGCATCTCTCTTCCACTCCTTCGCCATCGAGCGGGAGAAGGTGTTCGCCAACATAACTGATCTGAAAAAGGTACTGTGATGAAAATCAGGAACTACGTCAGAAAGTGGATCAACCGGGATCCCCTGCGGTACCAGAAACTTCACAATGATCTGGTGGCGGCACGGACCGGGATGACCATCGACCAGTACCTGTGGAGAGCGATCCAGATCGCCCTTTTGACCGGCGTCCTGTTTGCCATTCTGGGTTTCTTTCTCGGAACGGTCATCGCACTCTCGATGGCGGTAGGTGCCGTTGGTATCTACAATGTCTTCAATCTCCAGATCCCTGCCTATATCTTCAGCATCTCAACACTCGATATCATCAAAATGCTGAGTATCGTTATCGCGTTTATTGTAGGATCCTTTCTCGGCTACACTGCCATTCTCAAGTTCCCGGGTATCGAGAAGAAGAGCCGGTCGCTCAAGATCAACCTGACGCTCCATAACGCGGTCGCGTACATGTATGCAATGCGGAAAGGCGGTGCGGAGCTGATGACGATCTTCCGGGCGTTGTCCGACAATTCACACATCTACGGGGAGGTGGCACTCGAGTTCCGGCAGGTTGTGAGGGATGCGGATTTTTTCGGGTATGATGTCATCTCTGCGATGAGTCACCTCACCGAGACCACACCGTCTGAAAAACTGAAGACGTTTCTCGAAGACCTGCTCTCGGTCATCGGGAGCGGGGGGAACATGTCGGAATTTTTCGCGAACCGGGTCCGCATGTACCAGGAAGAGGCAAAATTTGAGCAGAAGCAGTTTTTGAATATCCTGTCGCTTGTCGCCGAATCCTATGTGACCCTCTTTGTAGCAGGTCCGCTCTTTTTAATCATCATCATGGTGGTGATGGGCATGATGGGGGGTTCCGCCGTCTTCCAGCTCACGATGGTGACCTATGCCTTTCTCCCGATCGGGTCGGTGATCTTCATGTTATTGATCGATCTCATCTCGATCAAATCCGAGACGACCGAGCGATACACCAAGATCAAGGTGCTTCACGAATATTCCGATGTGCGCATCGTCAAGAAATGCGGGGAGGAGGTACTCTACGGGCAGTTGAGACGGTATGACCGTGTCAGGAACGTCTTTCATTTCCTGAAGCACCCGTTCGAGGCGTTTGTGACGAACGTGAACCGCACGTTTCTTGTGACGGTTCCGATCGCGATCCTGTATATCCTCTCAATTCTCTTGAGTGTTCCCCGCTACATAAACCTTGAGACATATATCGATGTGGTTGACGATCACCTGATCATCGGGCTTTTGATTGTGCTCATCCCGTATGCGATCTTCTATATCCTGTATGCGCGGAAGGTGCTGGCAATCCAGGAACTGATCCCTGATTTCCTCGACCGGATGGCGGGGATCAACCAGGTCGGGCTCACGATTGCGCAGGCGATCGGGATCATGGTGAACACAAATCTCGGGCTGCTCAGTTACGAGATCAAAAAGATCAAATGCGATATGGACTGGGGGGCGAATTTTAATGAAGCCCTTATCCGATTCGAAGAGCGGATCAGTACGCCCACGATCGCACGGACGGTAACGCTCATCACCAAAGCGAGTGAGATGAGCGGGCGGATCGGTGAAGTGCTCTCCATTGCATCGAGCGATGCGAACATGAGTGAGGTATTAAAGAAGGAGCGTCTTGCCGAGATGTTCATTTACACGGCAATCGTGTACCTCTCGTTTTTTGTCTTTATCTTTGTGATTGGAGTTCTCACCACACAGTTCCTCCCTATCCTTGCCAATGTCAGCACCACGGGAGTGCCGTCTACCGGGGCACTGTCGGGCTTGGGGCAGGTGCCCGTAAAGACGATCGGACGCATCTTATATCATGGGTGTCTTGTTCAGGCGATCTTCTCGGGACTCATTGCCGGGCAGATGGGGGAGTCTTCCGTCGCTGCCGGTGTCAAACATTCGTGCGTCCTCCTGATCATCTCGCTTATCACGTTCAACTATCTCCTCATTCTCCCGTCGTGATCGGACGAGGTTTGCATCCGGCGCTGGTTAAGAGGATGCCGGGTTTTACCCGTGATGAATGCAGGTTACAGCCTACATCGTAAAAGACTCCGAAACCCGGGGGGTGAGGCGGTGTTCATCCGGTCCGGGATGTTTCGATGAACCCGTTACCTATCCAATACCGGCACCGCTCTTTTCCTGAGCCTTGCGGTTCACTCAACCCCTTACTGGGGTGGGTCGGATTGGTATCGGATACGCAGGGAACTGATCGCCCGTAAAGGTGCCCTGCCATTAAAAAAAAGCCGGCTTTTCCGGGTGGTGCCCCGCGGGCAAAAGCCACCCGACCCCATCCGACCCCCCACATTACCCTTGGAAAAACTGCCGGAAAATTACCTTTTTCACGTCGGAGATCTGATGAATTGAATGGAGGTATGCATGTGGGGGGTCGGATAGGGATGAAGTCCCCCCGGGGGCACCCCCCTCCCCACCCCCAAGCCCCCCGGAGGGGGGTGCCCCCTCTCCCGCCCGGACATCCCACCCGTACCCGGTATCCTTCCGGGGGGTCACAGGGGGTACCCTTTGGGAGCCGGGTGCCACCGATGGCGCATGGACCGGGTTATCACCGGAGATACACCTGTCGGGATCCCCCCATCCGATACCATCAATGGGTTTTAAGATGAGATCCAACCACCATTTCAGATATCCTTAAATAATTACGTGAAGACTTCGTAGTGAGGTGATTGGAAGATGTGTACCGTAGGTGGACCCGTGGATATCGATCTCCCGCCGGATCGTGTAACTGGTAAGGATTATCGCTGCAAGGAATGCGGTGAACAGTTCAAAGGGATCGGAAGACGACCGATGTGTCCCAGCTGCCAGTCAGAGTCTGTCACTGAACTATGAAGTATCCCCTTGCAGACGAGATGCTGCTCGTTCGGGGACGCAGTTCTTTTTTACTTGCCGCGAGGGTGCAGTCCAGTTTCGCGCTCTGCATTGAGACTGCCCACGAGGAATACTGCCAGACGCTCTCTATAGGGGACTTGGTGGTGATCTCGGCACCGGAAGGGGGAGCACTCGAACCGGCAGCCATGCTCCTCGAACTGGTCCGGAGATTCCATATGCCTCTTTTAGTACTTCCAAAGGATCATCCAGGATCGCGCCGGATCTCGTATGTGGTCTCAGCCGGGGAAGAGATCCAGACCAACTGCGCCATCCGGCGCGGGACGCATCCCGAGCAGCACCTGATCTGCGCATCCGATGAACTCTCAGGCTATCACCTGCGTGGGTACGGAGAAGGGATCGAGATCACTCCGGATCCGGACCAGCTGGTTGTCACGCGGGTACACTTTGGGATGCACGTGGAATCGCCACAGACATGATGAGCGCGAAGTGCCGGATCTTAAAATCCCGGTATACCCGGTGGAAAAAATCGTGTGAACCAGTTATCCCAATTGGCGATTGGGACAGAACGCACGGAGACTCACGTACGCTGATTCTGTTTTTTTTGTCTTCTGGGGTGTGACTGGTGGGCGTCGGATAGAGACACGCCCCGCCCGACATCCGATTTTTACCCGGCACCGTTTTATTGTCTTTCGCTGGTGATCCGGCAGCACGAACCCCCGACGCAAACGTCCCTGCTATGGATATCGCACTATCCATGGGTTCCTGTGGCAAACCGCCATGAACACTGTATTGCCGCAGCAGCTCTCTCGCGGAAACGGGACGATCGCGTTTGAAACAACCGGCATCTCATCAGGGATCCCCGGTCTCACCGTGCGAAAAAAATCCGGAAACCCGTTGATCCGATAATGGTTCGAATCCACGGCATGAATACGGCGTGCCGGTTTCACAAGAAAAACGGATCGCACAGGATAGATCTGGTTGAGGGATCGCACATCCGGTGTAAAAGGCAAATAACAATACATATATGGCTTTTTTCACCAAATATTGTAATGCCGTGAGAGGAGGGTTGGATGAAAACTGAGGTCCTACAAGACATCAAGAAAACAGAAGCAGAGTACCAATCGATGATCACTGCTGCTCAGGATGAGAAGAAGCGCAAACGATCTCAGGCTGAGCTTGAAGCTGATAATCTGATTACCAAAGCGCAGAGCAATGCTGAACAGTACAAGACGCTGAAACTGGAAGAAGCACGGCACCAGGCAGCACTTAAGCACGCTGAAATCATGACTGCGGGCAGGCAACGCGCAGCGGCAATCCAGGAGAAGGGAAAACAGAACCTTTCAAAGGCGGTGCAACTGCTGGTTTCGCGGTTTAAGGAGCAGCTGCATGTTAACGCCTAGGCAGATGAGCAGGCTGCTCATTGTCGCATCAAAAGACCGCATGGGTACGGTTGTAAACGAACTCTACCGTCGTCATCTGTTTCATATCGAGGATTTTGTTGATCAGGCAAATCCTGAGTATGACGGATTCAAGATTGGAACCCCGCTCGCAGGGGCAACTGAAGCCGCCACCGATCTCGTGAATGTCCGGGCGATTGAGAACACGTTCTCGATCGATAGCGAAGCCTTTGTGGCAAAGGCGCGACCTGCCCAGACTGCCATGCAGGCACGGATCGAGAGTGATCTTCCTGCCATCACGAGCGAGGTTGAAGCACTCACCGGAAGGCGAGCCCGTCTCGAAACTGGTGTAAAAGAGAACGAGCAGAAGATCGCCGAGATCACCCCGTTTGCCAGCGTCCCTGTGGACCTGGACCTATATTCAGGGTATTTTAGGTTCGTCGTTTTTGCCGGTTATGTCGCACGCGATGTAACAATCGCGGTGCCGAACGAGAAGTTCTATACAAAGGGCAAGAACCAGAATTTTATCGTTGTTGTCACACCCGGAGAACACCGGTCTGAAGTTGAACGGGTCTTGCAGGAGGCATCGTACCAGGCAGTGACGATCCCGGCAGAATCCGGCACTCCCCAGAGCCGCATCGACTATTATTCCGGGCAGATCTCGACAGCGAAAAAAGAGATCGAAGAGATCCAGGCAAAGATCGACGGGATCAAGCAGAAGCACGCGGAATTCCTTGTCGCGTGCGAAGAGGTCCTGAAGTGCAGGGTTGAGCAGACGGAAGCCCCGTTACGGTTCGCAACCACGCACGAGACGTTCGTTGCAGAAGGCTGGGTGCCGACTGAGAGTGTCGCAGACGTGACGCAGGCACTCGAAAAGGCAACCGGTGGAAAGATCTTTGTCAAAGAACTTTCCGTAGATTACGAACATGATTCCGTTCCGGTGGAGTACGACAACCCGTCGTTCGCCAAACCGGCACAGATGCTCATGGATGTCTACTCCCGACCGAAATACACGGAACTTGACCCGACCCTGATGGTCTCGATCATCTTCCCGCTCTTCTTCGGGTTGATCCTTGGAGATGTCGGGTATGGTCTGCTCCTGCTCGGCATGTGTCTCGTGCTCCGCAAATATATCACCGGGGAAGAAGGCACGCTATTGATCAAAGTACTCAGGAATGCAAGCATATCGAGCATCTTCTTTGGGTTACTGTACAGCGAATGCCTGGGGTTCGCCCTCCCGTGGAGCCCGATCATGTTCAGCCGGCACTTAAAAATCGGTGCCCATACGGTCGGACACGGTCCGCAGATCCCTGAACTCATGATCCTCGCTATCTGGATCGGTCTTTTGCATATTACCCTGGGACGGGTGCTGGGAATGGCAAACCATGCCCGCCAGGATCACGGGTCCCACCGGACGAAAGCGATTCTCGCAAACGCCGGCTGGATCTTCGTTATGTGGGGAATTCTCCTCGTCATCTGGTCGATGGTACAGATGCCGTATATGCCGGATTTCACCACATTGCCGAAACTCGTTCTGACATTGAATCTTGCATCTATCATTGGTGCCGTGATGCTTGTCGCCGGAGTCCTGTTCATTGCGCGGGAATCGGCGCTCGAAATTGTCGAACTTCCCACTATCATCAGTCACGTGCTCTCGTACGCACGTATCGTGGCTGTAGGACTTTCTTCAGTGGCAATCGCGATGGTCGTGAACTTCATCGCCATCGGAATGCTCATTGAACCTCAGCTCGAGAGCATAACGATTGTCGGAGTGCTCTTTATCATCATGGGTGTTGTCGTCTTTTTAATCGGGCATGCGCTGAACCTGGCGCTTGGCATCCTCGGCGGCGGTCTCCACTCGATCAGGTTGCATTATGTCGAATTCTTCACCAAGTTCTATAAAGGTGGAGGCAAGAAGTACAGTCCGTTTGGACTGAAAAGAAGATTTACGGAGGATTAAGTTATGGCAGCAGAAATTGTAGCAGCAGCAATTACAGACGTTGAATTAATGAAGGCATCGCAGATCGGAATGAAGGCGCTCGGCGCTGGCATGGCAGTCGGGTTGACCGGCATTGCATCCGGTATCGCTGAAATGGCGATCGGTTCGGCAGCAGTCGGTGCAACTGCTGAGAACAAAGATGTGTTCGGGCTTGTCCTGTTGCTTACCGTCATTCCGGAAACCATCGTTATCTTCGGGCTTGTCGTTGCATTGCTGCTTATATTCTAAGCGTGAGGCAGACAATGGGACTGGAAGCCGTTGTTGAAGAGATCAGGGATAAGGGCAAATCTGAGGCAGAGAAGATCCGTGCCGAATCAAAACAGGACGTAGACAAGATCCTCCAGGACGCCAACCGCCGTGCCGGAGAGATCAAACAGGCAGCAGAAGCAGACTATGAGAAGCAGAAGAGCCATCTCATCGCCCAGGACGTGTCAGCAGCGAACCTGCTGGTCAAGCGTGAGCTTTTAAATACGCAAAAGGATCTGCTGGTCCAGGTCTATGAAACCACCCGCACGGAGATCGCCAATCTCCCTGAAAGCTTCCATCGGGAAGCCATCAGACTCCTCCTTACCGAGGTAAAAAAAGAGGTCCCCGAAGGGAAGATCCAATGCAATGCCCGTGATGTGGCAACACTCACGTCGCTTGTCGCCGGAAACCCGGAATTTTCCGGTTTTACGGTCGGGACTCCTGTTGATATTGACGGGGGTATCCTCGCTGAAGGTAAAGGGGGCGAGTTGCAGGTTGACTACAGTTACCGCACGTTCCTTGACAAGGTGTGGGAATCAAGGTTGAAGGATGCATCAGATATCCTGTTTGGCTGAGGAGGTACTCCGATGGTTGCAGTGAAGAGTGTCTTTGCACCCTATATTTATGTCTGCACACGGATGCGGGTGCGAAAGTCAAAACTCATCCCCCGCGACGAGTACATGCGGATGCTCAACATGAGCCTCCCCGAGATCACCCGTGTCATCCAGGAGACCGAATACAAACAGGAGATTGACGAGCTCGGTACCGTCTTTAAAGGTATTGACTTGATTGAGGTCGCCCTGTCATGGAACCTGGCAAAAGAGTACCAGAAGATCCAGGAGATCACGCCCGGGAACTTAAAGGAGTTCACGCGTTCGTACCTGCGGCGCTGGGATATCCAGAACGTCCTCACGATCCTGCGCGGGAAGATGCAGGGCGAGAAGACCGGGAAGATAAAAGAGATCCTGATCCCCGCCGGCAGTCTGGACCGGGTTGTACTGGACCGCCTGCTCGCGGAAGATAATCCCGAACGGATCATCGAGGCGTTGAGGGGCAACCGGATGTATCCGGTCATCGCCCGCGAGTACCCCGTCGCGAAAGAGAGTGGATCCTTCTCCCACATGGAGAACGAGCTCTACAAACAGTTCTTCTCCGAGATCATCGCAGAGGCAGAGAGCGGGATCAAGGGAGGGAACCAGTTCCTCGACTTTATCCGGTTCGATATCGATATCCGGAACATAAAAACCCTCTTCCGGCTGCGTGCGGATAACTTTGAGGAAGATGCACGGGATATGTTCATCCCCGGCGGTATGCTTACCCTAACGGACTTCTCGAACTTAAACGCGATCCGGGACCAGGGTGAATTTATCGAGATGCTCAAAGTTCGGATACGAAACAAGTTTTTAGTGGCGCTTCTCGATGAACTGAAAGGGCAGACGGCAGTCCGCGACGTCGAAGTCCGGCTGACCCGTGTGCAACTGGAACAGATGGAGAGCCTCTCAAAACGGAATCCGTTCTCGATTCACCCGATCCTCGTCTACCTGGAGAAGAAGAAATACGAGGTCATCAACCTGCGGGCGCTCGCACGGGGAAAAGAGTCTAAACTCCCGTCTGAGAAGATAGCGGAATACCTGGTGGTGTAGATGGAGATCGCAGTCATTGGCAACAGTGAGTTCATCCTTGGGTTCCGGCTTGCGGGGATCCGCAAGACGTATGCAGCCGAGAGTGATGAGAAATTAAACGAGTGCATCACCAGCGTACTGCAGGACGGGCAGGTCGGCATCCTCGTCCTCAACACGAGCGATATGGAGCGTATCCCCCGCAGGCTTCGTGCTACACTGGATAAATCCGTCAAGCCGACCGTCATCGCGATTGGCGGTGAAGACAAAGGAGGTCTGTCCATGAGAGAGAAAATCAAGAGATCGGTGGGTGTTGATCTGTGGAAGTGAAGAACGAGAAGACAAAGGACAAGAAACAAGGTGTCCTTAAACGAATCGCCGGTCCAGTCGTGACGGCGGTCAATCTTGACGCCCACATGTATGATGTGGTGAAAGTCGGTCGTGAAGCGCTGATGGGGGAAGTCATCAAGATCCAGGGTGACAACGTCATCATCCAGGTGTACGAGGATACTTCCGGTATCAAGCCGGGCGAACCGGTGGAGAACACCGGGTTGTCGCTTGCGGTTGAACTCGGACCCGGGCTTCTTACGAGTATCTACGATGGGATCCAGCGTCCTCTTGCCGTACTTGTGGAGAAGATGGGCAACTTTATCGAGCGCGGGGTTACCGCGCCCGGGCTCTCCCATACAAAGAAATGGAAGTTTGTCCCGCTTGTGAAGGCGGGAGACAAGGTCGAAGCCGGTGCCATCATCGGTGAAGTGCAGGAGACCAACATCGTTCACAGGGTGATGATACCCCCAACTGCAAAGCCGGGTGTCATCAAGGTGATCAAGAGCGGCGAATATACCGTTGATGAGATCATCTGCACCCTTGAGGACGGCAGGGAATTCCCGATGATCCAGCGGTGGCCCGTCAGGGTACCGCGCCCGGTCAAGGAGAAGATGAACCCGACGATCCCGCTGATCACCGGTCAGCGTATTCTGGACGGTCTCTTCCCCATTGCCAAAGGCGGGACTGCCGCCATTCCCGGTCCGTTCGGGAGCGGGAAGACGGTCACGCAACAGCAGCTCGCAAAGTGGAGTGATGCGGAGATCGTGGTCTACATCGGTTGCGGGGAACGCGGCAACGAGATGACCGAAGTGTTAACCGAGTTCCCGCACCTGGAAGACCCGAAGACGGGCAAACCCCTGATGGAGCGGACGGTGCTCATCGCAAACACGTCAAACATGCCGGTCGCCGCCCGTGAAGCTTCGGTGTACACCGGTATCACCATCGCCGAGTACTTCCGTGACATGGGCTACGATGTCTCATTAATGGCAGACTCGACCTCGCGGTGGGCGGAAGCGATGCGTGAGATCTCATCCCGTCTTGAAGAGATGCCCGGAGAAGAAGGCTACCCGGCATATCTTGCTGCACGCCTCTCGGAGTTCTACGAGCGTGCAGGACTTGTCAAAACCTTAAACGGTGCTCGTGGGTCAGTCTCGGTTATCGGGGCAGTGTCTCCACCGGGTGGTGACTTCTCAGAACCTGTGACACAGAACACGCTGCGTATCGTGAAGGTCTTCTGGGCGCTCGATGCGAAACTCTCGCAGCGCAGGCATTTCCCGGCGATCAACTGGTTAAACTCGTACTCTCTGTACCTGGACAGCCTCCAGGACTGGTACGACAAGGAGGTCTCACCCGACTGGAACCAGATCCGGTCCTGGGCAATGGGTGTCCTCCAGAAAGAGGCAGAACTCCAGGAGATCGTCCAACTGGTCGGTTCCGATGCGCTGCCTGAGACCGAGCAGCTGACAATCGAGATCGCCCGTATGATCCGTGAGATCTTCCTCCAGCAGAACGCCTACGATGCGGTCGATACGTTCTGTGACATGAAGAAGCAGTACGACATGATGAAGGCGATCCGCCTGTATTCCGATCTTGCGTACGCCGCACAGGTGGCTGGCGTGAGCCCGGCACAGATCATCACGATCAAGGCTAAAAACGACCTGCCGCAGATCAAGTTCATCAAGGACTATAAGCCCGAACTTGCGAAGATCGAGAAGCAGATGGATGCTGAATTCAATGCACTGAGGTCGGCAGCATGAAGGAATACAGGACGATCAATAAAATTGCCGGTCCGCTCGTCTTTGTCGAAAAGACCGAACCGATCGGGTACCAGGAACTCGTGAACATTGTCCTTTTCGATGGCACGATGAAACGCGGGCAGGTGCTGGATACCAGTGATGACCTGGTCGTGGTCCAGATCTTCGAGACGACGACGGGTATTGGTAAGGACAGCGGTGTCCGGTTCACTGGCGAGACGATCAAGATGCCGGTGGGCAGGGATATGCTCGGGCGTATCCTGTCCGGTGGCGGAAAGCCCATCGATGGCGGTCCGGAGATCGTGCCGGAGAAACGGCTTGATATCACCGGTGCAGCCATTAACCCCTATGCCCGGAGCAATCCGTCGGATTTCATCCAGACGGGTATCTCGACCATTGATGGTACAAACACGCTCGTCCGTGGTCAGAAGCTCCCGATCTTCTCGGGTGCCGGTCTGCCGCACAACAACATCGCCCTCCAGATTGCCCGACAGGCAAAAGTGCCCGGCTCAACGGAAGGCTTTGCGGTCGTATTTGCGGCAATGGGTATCACAAAGGAAGAGGCAAACGCGTTCATGCAGGACTTCGAACGCACCGGCGCGCTCGAACGCGCCGTTGTGTTTTTAAACCTTGCAGACGACCCGGCGGTCGAGCGTATCATCACGCCCCGGCTTGCTCTCACCACTGCCGAGTACCTCGCATTCGAGCTCGGGATGCATGTGCTTGTCATCCTCACGGATATGACAAACTATTGTGAAGCGCTCCGGCAGATCGGTGCTGCCCGTGAAGAGGTGCCGGGACGCCGTGGTTATCCGGGGTACATGTACACGGATCTCGCATGCCTCTACGAACGTGCGGGTATCATCAAGGGTTTGAAAGGGTCTGTGACGCAGATCCCGATCTTAACGATGCCGGGCGATGATATCACCCACCCGATCCCTGACTTGACCGGGTATATCACGGAAGGGCAGATTGTGGTCAACCGTGATCTGCACCGGAAGGGTATTTACCCGCCGATCAACGTGCTGCCCTCGCTGTCCCGGCTGATGAACCTCGGTATCGGGAAAGGACATACCCGCGAAGACCACAAGAAGGTCTCCGACCAGATGTATGCCGGGTACGCAGAAGGTAACGATCTCCGTGGACTGGTTGCAATCGTCGGAAAGGATGCGCTGTCCGAGCGTGACCGGATGTTTTTGGAGTTCGCTGATCTCTTCGAGAACCGGTTTGTCAGGCAGGGATACGATGAAGACCGCACGATCGAGGATACGCTGAACCTTGGCTGGGAACTGCTCTCGACGTTACCGGTTGAACAGCTCGTCCGTATCGACCGTGAACTGATCCAGAAATACCACCCGAAGTTCCGGACCGGTGCAAAGAAGGAGTAACTGTTCATGGCGCTGCGTGATATCAAGCCAACCCGCTCTGAGCTGATCAACCTGAAACGGAAGATCCAGCTCTCGGAGCGTGGCTATAAGATCCTGAAGATGAAGCGCGATGGACTGATCCTTGAATTTTTCAAGGTCTTAAACGAAGCCAAGGACAGCCGGGGCGGACTTTTGACGAAGTACCAGCGTGCTGTCGAGATGATGGCGGTAGCGAATACCGTTGAAGGTGCCATCGGTGTGAAAGCGGCAGCATTCTCGGTGAAAGAAGTTCCCGAGATCACCTTAAAGAGCAAGAATATCATGGGGGTCGTCGTTCCGCAGATCGATTCGTCAAAGGTAAAAAAGAGCCTTGTCGACCGGGGGTACGGGGTGCTTGGCACGTCTACCGTCATCGATGAGACTGCCTCGGCGTTCGAAGACCTCGTGGAATCGATCATCGAGAGTGCCGAGATCGAGACTACGATGAAACGCCTGCTGGACGAAATCGAGAAGACAAAGCGGCGGGTGAACGCCCTTGAGTTCAAGGTGATTCCTGAACTCACCGCTGCCCGGGACTTCATCAAGATGCGCCTTGATGAGATGGAGCGGGAAGAACTCTTCCGTATGAAGAAGATCAAAGCCCGGAGTACGGCGTAATTACATTGGAGGGTAGTGCGATGCCTATCGGTACTATCAGGGAACTTGGGTGCAGCAATAAGACCGTCCTTCTGCGGCTTGATCTCAACTCCCCCATTGACCCCTCCTCTCATCTTATTCTGGATGACAAGCGGTTCCGGGAGCATCTCCCCACGATCCGTGCACTTTCTGACAGTCGTGTGGTGATCGTCACGCACCAGAGTCGCCCGGGCAAGAAGGATTTTACGACTCTTGAAGCCCATGCGGAACGACTGGAAAAACTGCTCGGGACGCCGGTCACGTACGTTGACAGCCTCTTTGGCAGTCATGCACGGTCGGCGGTGCATGCCGCTAAAAACGGGGATGTGCTCATGCTTGAGAACGTGCGGTTCAATGCCGAAGAGAACCTGACCTTAAAACCCGAAGAGGCAAAAAAGACGCATCTGGTAAAGAAGCTTGCAAGCATGGCGGATGTCTTTGTCAACGATGCGTTCGGGACTGCCCACCGGTCCCAGCCCACGGTCGTGGGACTGCCGCTTGCCATGCGGTCTGCTGCCGGGCTCCTCATGGAGAAGGAAGTCTTTACACTCTCGAAGGTCTTTTCAGGAGCGCCCCGTCCGGTCTGCATGGTGCTCGGGGGCACCAAAGTGGACGACTCAATGGCGGTCGCGGAGCATGTGCTGGCTCACGGCATCGCGGATCAGGTGATCGTGATCGGGGTCGTCGCGAACGTTTTTTTGATCGCGGCAGGATACGATATTGGAAAACCCTCCACGCAACTGATCGCCCAGTTGAAATACCAGCCGGAGATCGAGAAGGCAAAAGAGATTCTTGCGAAGTACAAGGACCGGGTCGTGATGCCGGAGTCGGTTGCCGTACGGCAGGAGAAGTGTCGTCTTGAGTATCCTGTGACAAAGATTCCGGCGGATGCCCCGGTGCTCGATATCGGGATGGATGCGATCGCCTCCCTTACGCAATGTATACGGAAGGCGGGGACTGTTGTCTTCAATGGTCCTGCCGGCGTCTTTGAAGAAGCCGATTTTGCCACCGGCACGCACGAACTGTTACGAGCTGCCTCACAGGTGGAGTTTTCCGTTGTAGGCGGCGGACATACTGCGGTGGTCATCGAGAAACTCGGGATCGAGTCGGCATTCACCCATATCTCCACGGGTGGCGGTGCCTGTATCGAGTTTCTGACCGGAAAGAAACTTCCGGCTGTGGAAGCGCTGGAAGAATCAAAAAGGATTTTTGGATAAACCCTGCTCTCAATCTTTTTTTACGAGGGCGTCAACAAGGAAGTTGGCTGCCTGCCGTTTGTACAGGTGACTGCCCGGCAACGACTTTTCAAACCGGGGTGAAACCGGGGCTGGTGTTGCACCTGTCGGGGTTGCAGAGAGTCCCGTGTCCCGGTGTGTCCTGCTTCTGCGTTTGAGAGTTCCGAGCACCACGTACGAGAAGACGAGCGCGGTAAAGGTGAACAGGCAGACGGCGAACATGGTGGTGATGCCGACAATGATCGTGAACCTGCTTTCCTGCAGGATCGCCCATACGCCGGGAATATAGAGCGCCCAGAGGACAAGTGCCGCAAGTTTCGTTGCCTCTTTCGGACTTGCAAGACTGCGTTCACGATCCTCCTCATGCTCCGTGGGACACCGGTCGATCATCTTCCCGAGCGCGATCAGGGCGACGCTGCACGCCGCCAGAAACATCCCGACGATCACCGCCAGGAAAAGATACAGTTCATTCATCTGACAACCTCACGATATGCTCCTGTTGCCCGCCGTGCTATAAATAGTATTCCATATGTATTACCAATGGAACACGATTGAGAAAATAGAATTACTTATGGAATATCGGCAGTTTATTTATAGTATTTTGCCCAACTCTGTAGGGAATGGTCGATAAGATACCGGCGATCCGGGGCGAAAGGGTGGCAATCTCCTATAAAATGCCGCCGAATATCTACGAGAAGGTCAATAAGCTCGTGTACGAGGAGAAGAAGTTCTCAACAGTATCTGACTGTATTACACAAGCTTTATTATCTTTTGTCGATAATCACCACGATATGGGGCAGTTCAAAGAACTTTTCAAAGACTATATGTCCTCAGAGGAAGGGAGGGAAGTCATGAAGATGATGATGAAAGAAGTGCTCATGGACGTGCTGTCTTCCCAAAAGGTCGATGTAAAAGAGTCCAAACGTAATTCATAAGTAATATCCTTCCACCCCGGTCTCTTTTAATCTTGGTTATCGCGAATACTTTACCTTCAACCGCGAAAGGAGCTGTATGCAGATACGGATCCTTGCGGTCGGGAAGATCAAAGAACCCTACCTGCGGGAAGGTATCCTGGAGTACGAAAAACGGCTCCGACCCTATGCGAAGGTCCAGGTGACCGAGATCCCGGAGGAAAAACGGGCGCTCCACCCGTCGGCAGCGCAGGAATTTCTAGCAAAGGAACAGGAAGGTGAACGCCTCCTTTCCGGCATCCCGCCCGACGCCTTTGTGGTGGTGCTGGATGTGCACGGTACCCCTCAATCCAGTGAAGAGTTCGCCGCGCATATAAAAAATCAGGAAATTGCCGGAAAAAGCAGCATTGTGATGATTATTGGTGGGGACCTGGGACTGTCTCCCGCGGTAATCTCAACCGCGCACCTCCGGCTCTCGCTCTCGCACATGACCTTCACCCACCAGATG
>JAQTSH010000165.1 GCA_028711405.1 Methanoregula sp. | reverse complement strand
GTCCATACCGTGTCTGCCATTTCCCATCCCCATTCCCATGGCGGGTTTGTGCGCCTGCATGTAGGTGTCGAGCCAGGTTTTCGCAGCGTCCGTGTTACCGTCCTGGAGCAGAGTCTTCAGTTCTGTGACATCGACGCCCTCCTGTTCAAGCCGGGTGACAATTTGCTGTTGCTGTGTGGCATTGCTCAGATCCTGTTGACACCTCATCGTTCCATTGCCTCGCTCCATCGGGTGCGAGGTCCGGTAATTCTCAAGCCATGTTGTGACAGCATCGGTGTTGCCGTTCGCGAGGGCAGTTTTTACTTCTGTCACATCAACGCCCTCCTGTTCAAGGTGGGAGATAAGCATCTCTGGTGAGGGAGGATTTCCGTGCCCGAAGGCATTCCCCCCGGTACAGTTGCTGACATAGGGTGTTGCATCCACCGCGCTGACCATCCCGACAACGAATGTCAGGACGCAGAATGCGGCGAATGCACCATAGATATAACCTGGTGTTTTCATCGGGGTCTCTCCAGTGTGTGTTGTATCGCGGTGCTCACGCAGTTTCCTGCGCCACACCTTGTAAAGTATATCGAACATTTTGTAATATATACTTTCGCATTGCACTAGTTTGTGTTACAATTTGACAACTTTTATGCGTGTTAAAAAGCATGGAAGAATACTCTCCGTTTCCTGCCATAACGTGCCTGTCATCCTGGTCCTGACGCTCCTGTCGAATGACCCGTACGAGTGGGAAGATCACCACCGGAAGATTGGGCGTCACGAATTGCTACAGAACTTTGGTAAAATTTTTATAACATTATGTAACTAATAAGTAACCAAATGTTGGAAATACTCGACAATCAGGTTGAGTCATCTGGCATTCATGGAGAAACGTACAATGAAATACACAATGAAAAAAAGAACACTTGCTTTCATCATGATCACCGTGGTTTTCGGTGTGGTCATCCTCACCGCCGGATGCGTGCAGGACAACAGCACTGGTTCAGCCACCCAGACCGCAACCGCTACGCAGACGATCCAGGCTGCCGCCTCACTCAACCCGGCGACGGTAGTGCAGGGTCAGACACCGTCATCTGATAATTCCGCACAGATCCCTCCAAACAGTACCATGCGAAAGGGAAATGACACGGTCCCGCATGGCGGCAATATGACCGGTACCCCTCCGGACGGTTCGATGATGCGCGGAAATGACACAATGCCCCGAGGTAATATGACCGGCACCCCACCGTCAGGCACACCGCCATCTGGCACTCCACAAGCCCAACCTCCGCAGAACAGCTGATCCCTGCTGCACGCGAAGTCAGGAGACCATGATCCGTACATGCTGCAAGGAGCTGCCTGCATGTGCGCAGCGGGAAACTCGCGGGAATCCTACGGATACCGGCTATTACACAGGATTAACAACCAGAAAAACAACCAGCATCGTTGGTGTTATCATGATCCCTCACCGAACACACATCAGGAAAAAACGACTTGAAAAACAATCAACGCCGGTCCAATACCGGGATCTACCCCTGCCGGTCATCTCGGTTCGTACCAGGACCGGCACCATTGTATCTTCGAATGCAGCAGGCAGATCTATTTCCGGCTACAGCGAAAAAGATCTGACCGGAGCTCCCATTCACATTCTTTTTCCGGCACACCGTGCCGAAAATGCTGCATTTCTCCGGTTCCTGAACCGACCGGGTGTATCCCGGCATCATCATATGCCAGAGGCGGTACTTGTGACCTGTACGGGGAGATGCCGTCATACCCGGCTTCTCATCGATTACTTCCGGAATACGGAGGAACCGTTCCGGTGTGCGAGAATATACATCCTTGTTGATCCCAGTACCCGAAAGGAACGTGGACTCGTGCAATATCCCGAAAAAGGACCGGATTCCCTGACCGCTATCACCTGCAAGGGCATTCACGACCGCATCTTCTCCCTGCGTTGCAACAGGGAACTGATGGACGTTGAGATGAGCCGGGTTAATTCCCCCAGGTTCACGACCCTGTTATCGCGGATGGATGACGATCTGGACACGATCGCTTCTCTTGTTGACCGGTTATCCAGCATGAACGATGACCGAAATCCGCACACGACTTGAGCCCCGGATAATTTTTCCGGTAAAAACACTATGCGGCATTCAACTTCTGTATTTTGTCGTATCGTTGTCTGTCGTCGTATCCTGGCAGGAACCGTAAAGAATGATGCGAATCCCCGGAGTTTTTTGTCCCGCCGAAGATCTAAAGATCAGGCGATGGAGTAGGACATCTCACGTGAGGCGAAGAGCCGGTATTTCGTGAAATCGGTTTCTTTGTGGGACATACACAGAAAACGATACAGTAGTCAACATTATAATACCAAATGTCTAATTAACGTAACACGGGGTTCTATGAAGAAAAACACGTTCTACCTGCTTGGCGGTTGTATTGCGCTCGTCCTGCTCACACTCTTCTGGTATTCTGTCGAGATTAACAGTCCCCTGTTAATCGAGATTGCATTTGTCCTCGGAATCATCCTTGTGTACATTCTCCGGAGGAGGGTGACCGATCTCATTGAGGACGAACGAAGTCGGAAGATCACGGAAAAAGCAGCGTTACGGACATTCCAGGTATTCTGGGTGATCTTCTGTGCGTTCTCCATCGGTGCTGTGATGCAGATCCTTCGGGTGCCCACGTTTCCGCGCCAACGCGAACCGATGCGTCCTCCGACAGAGATATTCCCCCCGGAGATCATGCCGCCGAAAATAATGGGGTACGTCCAGTTGTGGTTGCTCTGCCTGATGATCTTTTTGTATGTCGGGTTCAGGTTTTATTATGCCCGAAAATATGGGGACTGGGAGATCGATGAAGAATAAGATCAAGGTCTTCCGCGCGATGCACGATATGACGCAGGAGGATTTAGCGCAGGCGATTGGCGTCACACGGCAGACCATTCTTGCGATCGAGAAAGGCAAATATGTGCCCTCGCTCGATCTCGCGTTCAAGATTGCCCGTTATTTCAACGTCAACATCGAAGAAGTCTTCACGTATGAACCTGGAGTGCAGGCTGTCCACATAGATTGATTCTTCACACCAATTTTTTCCCGACAGGGTTTTTTCATTGTTATCGTCTAAGAGCATTCGCAAGAATCTCCACTATGATCGTGATTCTCCCCAAGATCCCATTATAGTGGATCAGAAGATCCCCGCCTAAAAGCACGATCGTGAGTGGTTGTTCTCAAGAGCACGTGGCAGACACAACTCTTTTTTGTAAAAAATGAAGAGAAGATAGTTCCACCGCCCCGAAATCCTCCCACGCGGTAGTTCAATGCCCTTTTCGTACGATCAATGAAATGGACGCCCAACGAGGAAAACGCGGGGAACCCCAAAACGACGACACACACAGCCTTATCCGGGAGGAATTCCCCTAATCCTTCATTATCCCGTGTGCCATGCCTCGTCTACTCTTCACGTCCACACATCATGCAGGTTGAACCGGAACTCGCCCAGTTTTCCCTCAAAGTTCGCCGCCCCGATATAGAGTACCCCCCCGGTCCTGGTGGCTGCATCGATGCCTGCCCGCATTGCATCCGTAATCGACCCTTCATCAACGCCATTGATCACGATCTCGTAGACCGACCGGACACCATCAGGCACGAGCGAGTCGTTAATACGCCCTTTTAATGTCGGGCAGAACTGGTGGTTCGTGCTCGCCGGCATCGGGAACCGGTAGTTCTTGCACCCGACCTTCGATCCGCTGGCAACAATCCCCCCGGCAAAACCGGAGATGACGCCGGGCATTTCCGCGATTGCCGCAGCACCTGCCTCTGCCGCTGCGAGTGCCGACGGCTGGTCTTCCCCCATCACAAGGAAATTGCTGCCTGCGATCCCCTTGACCGTGCCAAACCGTTCTTCGCCGACATATTCCCCTTCCATGATTGGGATCTTCCAGCACCGCCTGCCGCCCACAACGCACTGCTCCTCGTACTGGTCGCCGAAGTAGTGCATCCGGATATAAAACCGGGACTTTGCCTGGGGGAATCCGTCAAACGCAGACGCCGTCGGAGCAGGGAGGATGCACTGCGAGATCCGGGCCGCCAGGTTCGCTTTCATCAGTTTTTTCTCGGTACAGATCAGGATCGAGACGCCGGGTCTCCCATCCGGGGTCTCGACAGGGGAAAGGACTCGTTCGATCCCCGCCTCGCAGGGACACCCGATCTTGGACGTGGCAAATCCGGTTGCCTCGACCGCTGCTTTGTACGCCCATTCCCGTGTAGCGGCAGTGACGAGAACCCGCGAGAGCCAGACCGGAAATGCCTCTGCAAACGTATCAAGTATCTCTGTTCCGTTGCGCTTCATCGCTCATCAACCCGTGTGAATATACGATTCCGTCCTCGGTAATGATGCAGTCCATCAGGATATCATTCTCATCCACCGGCAGGTGTTCCATCTCCTGGCACGCAAACGCGATGCCGATCTTCCGCCGTATGGGAGTCTTCCCGAGGAACCGGTCGTAATAGCCGGCACCATACCCGATCCTCCTGCCCTGCCGGTCGAAGCCAAGCATCGGCAGGATGATCGTATCGACGGCGCCGGGTGGCACGGGGATCTCGCTCCCGATGGGTTCCGGGACGCCGAATGTGCTTGGCACAAGGGTGGAGACATCCCGCAGGTACGAGAGCCGGAGGCTCACGTCTTCTTTGACGATGATTGGCACAACCACCGGGTTGCCCTTCCGGAGGAG
>JAQTSH010000164.1 GCA_028711405.1 Methanoregula sp. | reverse complement strand
CAGCCATAATGAGACAGTCGTCCCCGGTTTGCGAGGTCATACCCGACGAAGGGTTCAAAGACCGCTAATTTTCTGAATTTTGTGAGATATTTTCTGGGTGCAATGGAATCGAAGAGCCAGATAAACTCTTTTTTGGGGAGGAAACTCATGTCCAGTTCTATAGGTTGTCCGGGAATTTATACCGTACAGACAGGCAGTACCGGTCCTTTCCTGCAGGGTCAGCATTAATCGCACAGAAACGAGGGGGTGATATGAGGTCACAGGGGTTGCGGCACATTCACCTGCGGGGGTTCGGCATCCACATCCAGTTCATCTAAAAAGGGCATAAGCCCGGTCACGAAAGGAACCGAGTCACTGCCCGGTGCCGGGTGCGTCTCACCGGTTGCCACAATCTCGATCATGAGCGGGAAGTCACGGAGCGTCTGTTCAAACGAGGGATCGTTCTCCTGTGTAAACGCGAGGAACCGGTCGACACGGACATACGGACGTTCAAACTCCGGGACTGCTTTGTACTGTTCCTGTACCTGTTCGAGGGTTTGAGTGAGGACAAGATCTTTTTTGAAGAACAGAAAGATATCGATGCCGTACGTCCGGCTCTTCTCATCCAGTTCCCGGACGTCAATGATCCTGCCCCGCACGATGCCAAGCGAAGCGCACTTTTCTTTGGGGGTGGTTCCGGGGAGGTAACTCCACGCGGTTGTATTCTCCATACAAAGGGTGGGCTTTTTTTGGTTGTATAGATATGGATGTGGCTAACCCCGGAATCCGTGCAGTAAGCGCGACCTGAAACGGTTTGTGTCCAATCTCATGATCCCTCCCACCATGCGACCTAATCTTGCATCGGTGCCGATGAAGCCGGGTTTTCCCAGGGGATATATGCAAGTCGGGGATTCCAGATCGCACAATACCCCGGGTATCTGAAGGATAGGGATGTGTCCCTCTTGCCGGGGATATGCCTCTCGATTCTCACAATCCCTTTCGCTGGTGTGGGGGGGGTCTGGTTGGAATTTCGTGATCACAGGTGACCCCCCCGCTCCGACTTCAACCACACCGGGGGGATACCCTTGTACCGGAACGGGGTATATCCCGGAACACGACCCTGAACGGCAATTCACTATTGCGACGTTCAGGTCAGGGGGATCATCTGTGGTTGTGCTCCCGTGAATGGTATGCCGATGCAATGACAGGGACGATACACAGCGCGACAAGCCCGCCAATAAGGGTGAAGCCCGGAGATTTGGTGGGTGAAGGGGTTGGAGGGGTCGTCCTGGCAGGGGTAACAGGGGGAACGGTCGGGACTGCCTGTGTGGTTACCGGGACTGTGGTCGACTGGGTGATCGTGATCACGCTGCCGGGAACGATGCTGCCGTTGTTGTCCAGTTCTTCTGCCTGTATGACCATGAGCTTCGGACCGACATCCGCTGGTACCGTGCCGTCGACATCGATCACGATGGATACATCGCGGGTCGTCGAGTACGCGAGTACCTCTCCATTAATAAACGCAGCATTTCCCTGTGCAGTCTGGCGTGCTGCCGGAATGCCATCGACCATCACCTGGATAATCCATTGACCTTTTTCAAGATTGGTCAGCAACTGGATCTCATGACCGCTCGCAAACGTTGTTCCCCCAGAGGGGATGATGATGATTGTTGCTGACACATGCTGTGCCTGTGCCGGCACCATCGGGGGGTTTGGAGTGAACGATACATCAGACAGGCTGAGTGTCGCCGCGACCGGGGAGATGAGAAGGACGAACGCGACGAAGGCACACAGGGCAGGCGCAGATGGCGGCAGATGCCACCGGGTGTTCGGGATATTTGTCATATGTCTAAAATTCGCGTACGATGTTGTTAATGTGTCGATATTGATTGGACTTGATGACCTCCGCCACGGAATTATCTGTGGCTTTGTGCAGGGATCCCAATCGCATGGCGGCATCTGCGCCAGTGCCGAAGCGAATCAATACCCGTCACATGGCGAAACGGTGAACCTAATATGCACCCGATACAGACGATATCTATTGACCGAGGACACCTGAAATCAATGCCCACCATTCCCGCTATCCCCCAACACGCGGATACCTCATCTCCGGAGCACGAACGGATACGCACAGTTGCCGCACGACTTTCCACAGCGACAACGAAGGGGACGCTGGGGGAGCTCCTTGCACGGGAGATGAGCACGTACACGAATGCCGATCTCCAGATCATCGGAGGGAGGCTCTGTTCCGAGATCGAAAAACTCCCGTCCCCCTACCGGGAGCGGGTGCGCCCGTATTTTACCGACCAGGTGTTCGGGTCGCATCATACGCTCATCCTGATGTCCCGCAAGGGTACTTTCCGGTCCATGACACACCCGATCACGGACCGGGAAACATTTCTCGCGTTCTGCGCGATGATCCCGGACGGGTGCTTTGCGTGGGACGACCGTGCAGAACGAACCCCTTTCCCGTATACCCCAAACCAGCGGCTCTTCTATTACCTTATGGCTGCGTTCACGATGTTTGTGCTCGATCGCCCGGGGCACCCGGTGAGAATGCCGTTTCCCGGCGGTTTTACAGTCGAAGATCGTGGCGGGACGTTTTATTGCCTGATCCGGGACCGGGAGAAGGAAGTCTTTTTCTCCATATGTAATTTCTGCCCGGCAAAGCAGACCGAAGAGAACGCGCCGATAAAATAACAGCAACAGGAAGACTGCGGTGGCGCAGTTCTGCCAGGGAATCTTCACGGGGGATCTGGAACGATCCCCTGCTATACGGGTCACGAAGCCAACACCACTGTGCATATGACCGGAGGGATTATTACCAGAGGAAATGAAGGGAAGTACATCGGAGATTCCGGAGATCATGATCGAGCAGATCCATATCCTCACGACCTACATGTGCACCCTGGCATGCGAGCACTGTTTTGTCTGCAGCAGCCCGAACGCCCAGGGGACATTCTCCCCTTCACAAGTCACAGCCCTCCTCGACCAGACCGACGCACTGGGGACAGTGGACACGATCTATTTTGAAGGTGGCGAGCCGTTCCTCTTCTACCCGGTCCTTATTGATGGCGTGAAGCAGGCACGGGGCAGGGGATATAAGGTCGGCATCGTCACGAACGGCTATTTTGCGACATCTGATGAGAACGCCCGGCTGTTCCTCCAACCCTTAAAAGACCTTGGGATCACGGATCTCAGTGTCAGCGACGATGTCTTTCATTACGAGGACCGAAAGGATAATGCCGCCCGGCATACCCTCACAGCAGGGATGGAGATGGGTTTCCCGGCAGCTGCCCTCGCACTGGATCCCGGAGGATCAGGACCGGGTATGAACGCATCCCCCCGGGAAGAAAAAAAGGGCATTATCACCGGTGGGAGCATCATGTTCCGGGGGAGAGCAGCGGTCAAACTCAGCCAGTATGCCGAACCAAAAGACTGGCAGCAGTTCACCACCTGTCCCTATGAAGACCTGGCAAACCCGTCGCGGATCCATGTTGATGCGTTTGGCAACCTCCAGATCTGCCAGGGCATATCCATCGGGAACTGCTGGAAGCGTCCCCTAGCGGAACTCATCCGTACATACTCGCCATCCGCCCACCCGATCTGTGGATCGCTTATTGCAGGTGGCCCGGCGGAGTTGGCACGGGTACTGGGATACCACCCACCAGCCGGTGTCGCAGATGCCTGCCACCTCTGCTGGCTCGCACGGAAGTCCTGCAGGGCGAAGTTCCCCGGTGTGCTTGAGCCGGCGCAGGTGTACTGCGACGAGTAATCCTGCCCAGGGAAAAATTTGGTTCGCGGGCATTTGAGGCAGGGCAGTGCCGGAGAAAATCCCAAACGTGAACGAGGGAGAAAACCACCTCGTTCCTTTTGCATCGGGATAATGGGGGGTTCACGGGATCGCCCGTTTCATCGAGCCAATCTTCCCGCCCAAACCCGGAGATTATATATAGTCAACATTCTAATGTTGACATATGATACTGCCAACGAACGATAAGCAGTTCGGGTTCTGGGTACGGCGCAGGAGCGGCGAGCCCAACATCACGATTGCCAACCGGCTCGGGATATCCCGACAGGCGGTTTCACGAGCGCTCCTTCTTATGGACGAGAAAATTGAGGCTGCACTGTACGAGATGGCAAACGCAAACCAGATCAGTATCGGGAGTATCAATGCCGAACTGGGAGTCCTCGTGGGCAGATCGATTCCTTTCCAGACGGCTGCAATCATCTTCGTCTCGGAAAAGCACGGTATTCAGGTCTGGTACGAACATGACGGCGACTGTGGCACCTGTCAACGGTATACCGAATGTATCGAACTACTCTGGGATTATGCAACCGAGCTCGGCATCAGGATTGAAAAAACCGCAGACCCCACAAAGATGGCTGAAGAATTATTTACGAAAGTGAAGGCGATAGTATGACATTTACACGCGCATCGGAAATTATTCATGAATGGATGGGCTGGTGCCCGAATGCCCCAACCCAGCGCACCGCTTCGGCGATACTCACAACTCCGTCCGTCACCATAAATCCTGCGGAACCGAATGGAGATACTGGGGGGCAGGGTCGAATCAGCAGGGGGGTCAGCCTTGCAGCGGAGAGCATTAAAACCCTCATCAAAAATAAACAGCTGCTCTGGTTCTCGCTCCTGACAGGTCTTGCGATGCTGTTTATGTTCGCAGCGGCATATGCTCTCCATGAGTTCGGAACGTATCCGTACCCGTTGATGGATTTCTCT
>JAQTSH010000163.1 GCA_028711405.1 Methanoregula sp. | reverse complement strand
AACTCCCGGTTTACACCCTTCGCCCCGGAAGAGCGCCCACTCTTCACAGGTTGTGCCGTTCGTAAACGTACACATCCCGTATTCCGCGCCGGTTGCATCTTTTTTGATCTGGAGCGTACCGCCGCTCTGCCCGCAATAGACCGATGCAGGATTCGCAAGGGCAGTCGATCCCTGTGTTACCTGTGTTGCCGGAATTACCGCAGTTGTCGGCGCAGTGGTCAGTGTCTGTACCTGTGGGGATGACTGGGTACAACCGGCGACGAGAAGACCGGCGACAAGACAGCACCCCATGAAAAGGAACATACTCGTTTTTGACATCATAATACCCATTGGATATGTCAGTCCACTAACCAATAAAACAGATGGTTGGGAGTACTCATGTGCATGATGGTGGCATGAGACATCTCATTCGCATCTTTTGATCAATCAGCCTCATATTCTACTGCACCTGACAAATAGACACACGCAGCGTGATCGAATCACAGATGATTGATAAAGACGACTCCAGGTAAATCTCTGAAATGCTGATCACCGGTTACAATCGTATGGTGACCGATCCTCGCCGTGGCAAGAATAATTGCATCAGCGATTCCTCCGTGGATCTCCCGGTGACGGAGCATCCCTGCCAGTGTGGCAATCCTCCGGTCAACGGGTATCATGGGACATCGATTAAGCATATCATTGATGCGGCTTTCAACGATCTTCTCGCCATGGTTAGAATACTTTTGAGCAACTTCTGCGATAGTGATCGCAGACATACATAGATCTTCCCTGCCCTCAACATACCGCTGTGCCTCTTCAGACCCCCCCTCGAAATGGGCGATCCAGACCCACGAATCAAGAAGGTAAGCGATGGGGATCCTCCTCCTCCTCCTCCCGATCAAAAACCCCGGTATTGGGCATACATCCAAAGGTCGACGGTAAGTTCTTTCTTCGATCTCTGAACAGAAAATTTATGGCATCGTCATAGGTTTCGAGATGTTCCATCTCTTTAACCTGATCAAGGATCGTTTTTGTCAACTGGGAGATCTGGATTGTTGTTCTTCCGATGCTTCCCTGTACCTCCCGGCGCGGGAACGCCTTGGGGGACATTTCGCGGGTCTCCCGATTCGATGTCTGGATCATAGGGGCGGCTTTTGGCATATACTATAAACTATAGTTTGTACTGTAAAAATCTTCCCGAAAAAAGATTCACCGGAGGGCGACAGAACCCCCCCGGATATCACCGGTCCCGTACCCCTGCCGCCTTCATTCGTGCCACATACCGTTTTAGTTCCTGTTCCATCAAGGGAATGTTCCCGGCATTCTTTTCAACGATACTGACGATGGCACTCCCGACAATCACGCCATCCGCACCCGCCTCCGCACAGGTCTTCACATGCTCCGGTGCCGAGATGCCAAAACCGAGCGCGAGAGGAAGTGCCGTGTGGGTCCTGACCCGGTGCAGGAGGGCAAGAGCCTCATCCGGCACCCGGTCCCGTGCGCCGGTCACCCCGAGAACCGACACAAGGTAGAGAAACCCGCGTGCCCGGCGGACAATCTCATCCATCCGTTCTGGGGACGTTGTCCGGGTCACAAGGAAGATCGGATCAATCTCATAGGTCCGGGCGATCTCCACCACTTCTGCGGATTCCTCTACGGGCATATCCGCGATGAGAATGCCGTCCACACCGGCTTCGTGGGCTTCGCGGTAAAACCGTTCCACGCCGCGCCGGTACACCATGTTGTAATAGGTCAGGAGCACGATCGGTACCGCAGAATATGCACGGATTTCCCTGACAAGGGAAAAGACCGTATCCGGTGTGGTGCCAGCGGCAATTGCCCGCTCATCCGCCTTCTGGATCGTCTTCCCATCCGCCACCGGATCTGAGAACGGCACCCCGAGTTCGAGGATGTCCGTACCCCCGTCGATGAGGGCATGTGCGACACGGGCGGAGGTATCCCGGTCCGGATCACCGGCGACTGCAAAACCGATAAAGGTGGTCTGCCCGTTGCGCTGGAACACCCGGTCGATCCGTGACATCAGGTAACCCCCTGCAGTGCGGCAACCTCGGCGACATCCTTGTCGCCCCGCCCGGAGAGATTGATCACGACGACATCATCCTTGTCGAACCGGTCCGCGTGCTTCAGTACGTACGCGACTGCATGGGCAGATTCGAGTGCCGGAATGATACCCTCCGTACGGGAAAGGAACATAAACGCGTCCAGCACGTCCTGGTCGTTCACGGTGGTATAGGTCACGCGCCGGGCATCCTTTAACATCGAATGCTCAGGACCCACGCCCGGGTAATCGAGTCCGGCGGCGATGCTGTGGGTCGGCAGCACCTGCCCGTGTGCATCCTGCAACAGATACGAGAATGCCCCGTGCAGCACACCCGCTTCCCCGGCGCAGAGCGTCGCACTATGCTCCCCGGTCCCGATACCCCTGCCCCCCGCCTCGACACCCACGAGTTCCAAGGTATCGGACAGGAACGGGTAAAAGATCCCGATCGCGTTCGACCCGCCACCCACGCAGGCAACGATCGTGTCCGGCACCCTACCCTCCTTTTTTTTGCACTGCTCCCGTGCCTCACACCCGATCACCGACTGGAAATCCCGGACCATCATCGGGTACGGGTGCGGACCGACAACCGATCCAATCAGGTAATAGGTATCCTCCACATGGGTCACCCAGTCCCGGAGCGCCTCGTTGATCGCGTCTTTTAATGTACGGGTGCCGGTCTTTACGGGGATCACTTTGGCGCCCATCAGTTCCATGCGAAAGACGTTCAACGCCTGCCGCTTGGTGTCCACCTCGCCCATGTAGACCTCCACGGGAAGTCCGAGTGCCGCCCCGGCGATGGCGGTCGCAACCCCGTGCTGCCCGGCGCCGGTCTCGGCAATCAGCCGTTTCTTCCCCATGCGCTGTGCAAGGAGCGCCTGACCGAGCGTGTTGTTCAGCTTGTGCGATCCGCCATGTACGAGATCCTCGCGCTTCAGGTAGATCCGGCACCCGAGTTCCCGTGACATGTTCGCACAGAACGTAAGCGGCGTGGGACGCCCGGCAAACTCTGCCTGGTACTCCCGGAGCGCCTGCTCAAAGTGCGGGTCTGCCGTGATCATGTCATACGCGTGCTCCAGTTCGAGTAACGCGCTCATCAGCGTCTCCGAAACAAACTGCCCGCCATACTCCCCGAATCTTCCCTTCTTATCCATCTTGTTCCTCCCTGCATGCGGCAATGAACGCACGTATCTTCTCACTATCCTTGATCCCCGGCGACTGCTCGATACCGGTGGCGACATCCACCGCATACGGGTGCACGAGCCGGATCGCCGTACCCACGTTCTCCGGCGTGAGTCCCCCTGCGAGGATGACCGGCACCTTCGACCGCTGCACGGCATCCCGCGCGAACGAACCATCATAGAGCTGCCCGCTGCCCTTACTGTCATCGATGACGATGGCATCGCAGTCGTCCGGCAAAGGATCGCCCGGCTTCACTGCCCGGATCACCTTCACACCCGGTGGCTCGGCAAAAACAAACGGGTGAAATATCTGGATCGCAGTGGGTCTGAGCGCGAGGATCCTCGCGAGTTCTTCATCTGATCTGGTATGGGTGACCGCAACCGTGGCAGTGAACGGGCTCACTGCACAAAAGATCTCGCGTGCCCGTTCGACCGTCACTGACCGGGGCGACGCACTGCTGAAGAGGACAACGCCGATTGCATCTGCACCCATCCGGTCTGCGTGCTGTGCATCCCGGACACGGGTGATCCCGCAACACTTTATGCGCATACAAACTCCTCCAGCCGTTTTCCCGGCTCCGGATCCGCCATGATCGCCGACCCGATCAAAAAGGCGTCGCAGTAGGATCTCAGTTCCCGCACATCATCTGCTGATCGCATCCCGCTCTCAGAGACAATCGTCCGCCCTGCCTGCCGCACCGGAGCCGAGAGCAGCCGGGTGGTGGACCGGTCGATCAAGAAGGTGACAAGATCCCTGTTGTTGATCCCGACAAGCTTCGCCCGTGTCGCAAGGGCACATTTCACTTCCTCCGGATTGTGCACCTCAACGAGCGGTTCCAGCCCGGCATCGATCGCGGTATCAACAAAGTCCGGCAGGCGCTCCCCCAGCACCGCTGCGATGAGCAGGACCGCATCTGCCCCGAGTGCACGGGTCTCTGCGATCTGGCGTTTGTCGATGATGAAATCCTTTCGTAAGACCGGGATATCCACTGCGCTCTTCACATGGGTGATGTCCTGCCGCGTGCCGCCGAAGAAGTACGGTTCGGTAAGGACTGACACGCCGATGCACCCGCTACGGGCAAGCACCCCCGCCATCATTGCCATATCGATATTGCGCCGGATGATCCCCCGCGAAGGCGAGGCACACTTGATCTCGGCGATCACGGCATTTCGTCCCCGGGCATCACAAATAGCGTCAACAAGGCTCGCATGGCGACCCGGACCGTCCGCCTGAAACGTGTCTGGCAGTCTTGCCACCCGCTTTTCCGTCTGCCGGATGATCTCGGAAAGGCTCATGCCGCACTCCGCGTCGCTTCGATGAGCCCGTTCAGTTTTCCCATTGCTGCTCCTGAATCGATCGATCGTTCGGCACAGCTGATGGCGGATCTCAGATCCGGTGCCTGACCTCCGACATATATTGCTGCTCCTGCATTCATCAACACCACATCCCGTGCTGCCCCGTGCTCGCCTTCGAGCACCCCCCGGAGGATCCGGGCGTT
>JAQTSH010000162.1 GCA_028711405.1 Methanoregula sp. | reverse complement strand
TCCTCCCGTTGACCGATAACTGGCGTTTACATACGATCATGACGACAGGAAAAAATCAAAACTGCATTCCTGTAAGATGGAGATCGTTGTGCATCTGGTTCGCGTAGTTCACATGGAGAACAACAAAGAGCTAAAAAAGTGAAAGAAAGAAACGTGAAAGGGGAGAGTTTGCCTACTTCTTCCCTTTCTTTTTACCCATGAACCCGGAGAAAAACCCACCTTTTTCGTCCTTGCTCCTCTCCAGTTCGGCAAGTTTTGTGTAGAGTTCCCTCTCTTCCCCGCTGATCCCTTTCGGAGTGACAATCTTCACCCGGATCAGGAGATCACCGGGTTTTCCGCGACGCTTCACACCTTCTCCGGAGATCTTCAACGCCATGTTGTACTGGATACCCGCTGGCACCGCGAGATCGATGTGCCGGTGATCGATTGTCTCGATCTCGACCGTGGTTCCCAGCACCGCTTGAACCGGACTGATCTCGATCGTGGTCTCAAGGTTGTCCCCCGTCCGCTGGAACCGGGCATGGGTCTGTACGTAGACCTCGATGAAGAGATCCCCGTTCTGTGCACCGTAATCCCCGGCTTCACCATACCCCTCCATACGGAGACGCATGCCGGTGTCGATGCCCGGCGGGATATGCACGTTTACCTTTCGCTTCACCCGCTTGTGCCCGGTACCCCTGCATTCATGACACTGCTTCTCGGGGATCTTTCCCCGACCGCCGCATGCATTGCAGGGACTCATCCGGACAAACTGACCGAAGACTGACTGCGTTGCCTGCTTCATCTGCCCGCTTCCGCCACAGCGTGGACAGGTGTTCATCTTCTTTGTCTCGCTGCCGGAACCGTTACAGGTTGGGCACTGCTCGTTGTGCATCACCTCGATATCGCGGTCTGTGCCCGCCACCGCATCTTCGAGCGTGATCTGCATGCGCATCAGGAGATCGGCACCGGGCTGGGGTCCTGACCGTCGCTGACCCCCGCCGAAGAAATCAAAGATGTCCCCGAAACCGGAGAAGTCAGAGGAGAAACCTCCCCCGCCATAGCCTCCGGCACCGGTGTAGGAGCCTTTCGAGGCGTTCGTGAAGGTCTCGTGCCCCATGTTGTCATACTGAGCGCGCTTCTCGTGGTCGGAGAGCACACTATACGCCTCGTTGATCTCCTTGAACTTCTCTTCTGCACCCGGTTCCTTGCAGACATCCGGGTGATACTTCCGGGCGAGGTTACGGTATGCCTTTATGATCTCTTTTTCGTCGGCACTCCGGGATACTCCGAGCGTGTCGTAGTAATCTCCTGCACCCATCAGGGTCACTCTTCTTTGACCTTGTAATCGGCATTGACTACATTGTCATCCTGTGGTTTCTCCGCCTCGGATGACCCCGGGGCTCCTGCGTCGCCCGGTTGCTTTGCAGCCTGTTCTGCCTGGATCTTCTGGTAGATCTTGGTGGTCGCTGCGTAGACCGCTTCAGTGAGGGTTTCTAACGATTTTTTGATCTCTTCGTTGTTGTCACCTTCGAGAGCCTTTTTCACCGCTGCGATGCCTTCTTCGACTTTCTGTTTGTCAGGCGCATCCAGTTTGTCGGCGCTCTCCTTTAACATCTTCTCGGCAGTGAAGACTGCCGTGTCCGCCTGGTTGCGCGTTTCGATCTCTTCGCGCTTCTTCTTGTCATCCTCTTCAAACTGTTTGGCGGCGTCCATCATCTTCTTGATGTCTTCTTCGGAGAGTTTCCTGTCGCCTTTGATCGAGATGTCCTGCGAGTTACCGGACCCCAGGTCTTTTGCCGAGACATGGATGATCCCGTTGGAATCGATATCGAACGTGACCTCGATCTGCGGGATACCCCGGGGCGCCGGGGGGATGCCGGTCAACTGGAACTTGCCCAGCGTGAAGTTGTCCTTCGCGAGTGCCCGCTCGCCCTGTACGACATGGATCTCAACGCTCGTCTGCCCGTCAGCGGCAGTCGAGAAGATCTGGCTCTTTCGGGTCGGGATCGTCGTGTTGCGTTCGATAAGTTTCGTCGCGATGCCGCCCAGCGTCTCGATGCCGAGCGTGAGCGGGGTCACATCAAGGAGCACGATATCCTTTGTCTCACCGGTCAGCACGGCACCCTGGATTCCTGCACCGAGCGCGACGCATTCGTCCGGGTTGATGCCCTTATCGGGTTCCTTCCCCAGAAGTTTTCTGACTGTATCCTGCACCAGAGGTACACGGGTTGAACCTCCGACAAGAAGCACGTGATCGATGTCTTTTGGCTCAAGTTTCGCATCGTTTAATGCCTGCTTGACCGGACCGACGGTCGACTCAACGAGGCTTCCGATCAGCTGTTCAAGTTTTGAGCGGGTCAGATCGATGTTTAAGAATTTGGGACCGCTTGCATCGGTGGTGATATACGGCAGGTTGATGTTCGTGGTCTGGCGCTGGGAGAGCTCGATCTTCGCGTTCTCCGCTGCATCCCGCAGGCGCTGCATCGCGTAGGGATCGTTTCTTAAGTCTACGCCCTCCTTTTTCTTGAACTCGTCAAGGAGATAGTCCTGCACGAGTTTGTCGAAATCGTCCCCGCCAAGGTGGTTGTTGCCCGCCGTCGACTTCACTTCAAAGACGCCATCCCCGAGCGTGAGGATCGAGACATCGAACGTCCCGCCGCCCAGGTCATAGACCAGCACGGTGGCATCCGCTTCCTTGTCGATACCGTAGGCGAGAGCGCTCGCGGTCGGTTCATTGATGATCCGGAGCACATCAAGCCCGGCGATCTTGCCGGCGTCCTTTGTTGCTGTCCGCTGGGCGTCATTGAAGTATGCCGGGACCGTAACGACGGCTTTTGTGATCTTCTCTCCAAGATAGGCTTCCGCGTCGATCTTCAGTTTCTGGAGGATCATCGCGGAGATTTCCTGAGGGGAATAACTCTTATCATCGATCTTTACTTTGTCTGATGTGCCCATCTTCCGCTTGATCGATTGGATCGTCCGCTGCGGGTTGGTGACTGCCTGGCGTTTCGCGAGGCTCCCGACAAGACGCTCACCTTCCTTTGTGAATGCAACAATCGATGCGGTGGTCCTGCTCCCTTCCGCGTTCGGGATCACGATGGGCTTTCCTGCCTCCATGATCGACATGCAGGAAAAGGTCGTTCCCAAATCGATACCTAAAACCTTCTCTTTTGCCATTTTTACTCCTCCGTATTCTGGATAATCTTCTCTTTTGATACTGCAACTTTTGCATACCGTATTACTTTTTCATGCATGCGATACCCCCGTGCCACTTCATCGACCACGATGCCCGCGTCCTCATCGGTTGGAATATGGACGATGGCTTCGTGGAGTGTGGGGTTGAAGGGTTTTTTTAATGCATCTATGGGTGTGATGCCGTGCCGTGCGAGAATGCCTTCGAGCAACTGGAGGATCTGATTGACCCCGTCACGCAGGTGCCCGTCATCTGATTTGAGTGCACGTTCGAGGTTGTCGGCAACTTCAAGAATGTCGACAGCAAACCGTTCGTTCGCCGTTTGCGTGATCGTCTCACGCTCGCGGGCTGTCCGCTTCCTGTAGTTGTCGAAATCCGCCGCGAGCCGCATGAACTGGTCGTTGAGCGCATCGTATCGCTTCTTTAATTCTTCACGTTCAAGGTCTTGCGGGGATGCTACCGGCACAGAGTCCGGAGATGCATCCGGTTTCCCTTCCGGTTCGGCGTGAATATCTTCAACTTCCATAGTACATCCCATTCGATATTCCATTATCTATTGCATTATGGTTCTATATAAACTTTGAGCAAGTGCACCGGCTGAAAGTCACCCGTATAGAGTTGTGGAACAAACGCCGTGGAGAATTTTTTGAACCGACAAAAAAGTGGGTTCGATCTCACCAGTAAAAATGCGGTTGCCTGCATTCAATACTCCAACGCTATCGGATTTTCGCCATCGAACTGCATTGCCAACGGCTCGCCCGCGACTCCTGCCTGCATACCTTTTTTGGTTTCATGTACCTACACTACACCATGAAGTGGGCGCTGTTATCGGTGTGGGATAAGACGGGCATTGTCGAACTGGCACAAGCCCTTGTTTCGCAGAAATACAACATAATGAGTTCCGGGGGTACCGGAAAGGTACTCCTTGAAGCCGGAGTAAAATTCACTGAAGTATCCAGTTATACCGGGTTTCCTGAGATGATGGATGGACGGGTGAAGACCCTGCACCCGAAAGTCCACGGTGGATTGTTGGGGCGCCGGCAGGTGGATGATGCAGTGATGGCAAAGCACGGGATCAACCGGATTGATCTTCTTGTGGTGAACCTGTACCCGTTCGAGACGATGTCGGCAAAAAAGATGAGCCTTGACGCACTGATCGAGTTCATCGATGTCGGTGGTCCGGCGATGATCCGGGCAGCGGCGAAGAATTTCAAGGACGTGGCGGTTGTTGTTGATCCTGAGGATTACCCGCTTGTGAAAACGGCGATCCAGACGGAAGGGTTCACCCCAGACCAACGCCGAGCTCTGGCGAAGAAAGCGTTTGCCCGTACTGCTGCGTACGACGCCGCGATCAGCAACCACCTGTACGGGCTTGATGCGGCTTTTCCCGAAACGATCTCGTTCCAGTTTACCAACGGCAGGGCGCTCCGCTACGGTGAGAACCCCCACCAGCAGGCTGCTGTGTACGGGACGAGCGGGATTGCCGGTTCCCTGCCGATCCAGGGTAAACAGATGTCCTACAATAATTATCTCGATGTCCATGCTGCCACAG
>JAQTSH010000161.1 GCA_028711405.1 Methanoregula sp. | reverse complement strand
ATCCCCCGGTGCGAGACGAGCCACGACTGGGCGTTCACCGGTTCGGCATCCGGTGGCGTCGTTTGTCTCTTGTACGTGCCATCGCTCTGCAACAACCGTTCCTTCTCAGTATCGCTGAGCTGGATGGCAAGGATGATCGTGATGAGGGCTTTTTTTATCCCCGGATCTTCGACCGGGAAGAGGATCTCCACCCGGCGGTCAAGGTTCCGTGGCATGAGATCGGAGCTCCCCAAAAAGACCTCTTCCTGTCCCCCGTTGTGGAAGTAGTAGATCCGGGCATGTTCGAGGAACCTGCCCACAATAGCGCTGACCGTGATATGGTCGCTGATACCGGGAATGCCCGGTCGCAGGCAGCAGATCCCCCGGACCTGGAGATCGACTTTCACCCCTGCCTGCGAGGCACGGTACAGGGCAGAAATGCACGCCGGATCGACCAGTGCATTCATCTTGAATGCCAGATGCCCGTCGCCAAATGCGTGGTGGCGCAGGATCTCCCGGTCGATGCGGCGCAGGATCTCGTCCCGTAATGTGACCGGCGCCACAAGAAGTTTCTTGTAACTGGTGATCCGTGCGTAGCCGGTCAGGAAGTTGAACAGGTTCGCGACATCCTGCCCGATGTCCTGATCGCAGGTGAACATGCCGAAATCCGTATAGATGTGGCTGGTTGTCGCATTGTAATTCCCGGTGCCGAGGTGCATGTACCGCCGGATGCCATCTTTTTCCCTGCGGATGACCATGCAGAGTTTGGCATGCACCTTCAGACCCACGACCCCGTAGACCACATGGACACCTTCGTGTTCGAGCGCCCGAGCCCACCCGATATTATTCTCTTCATCAAAACGGGCTTTGAGTTCGATTAATGCGGCAACATCTTTTCCGTTCTCTCGGGCTTCAAGGAGGGCTTTTACGATGGGCGATTTGGAACCGACCCGGTAGAGGGTGATCTTGATCGCGAGCACATCCGGATCATGCGCTGCCTGCCGGATGAAGTTGATGACCGGTGTGAAACTGTCATACGGATGGTAGATGAGGATGTCGCGTTTCCGGATCGCAGAGAAAATATCCTTCTCATCCGAGAGTTCAACCGGTGTAGAGGGTAAGAACGGGGTGTCTTTTAAGTCAGGGCGTTCGAGCGAGAGGAGCTGCATGAGATCCGCCATACCCACCGGGTGCCCGACCCGGTAGAGCATCGATGAACTCACGCCGAGTTTCTTCTCGAACATGTGGCAGATGTTGTCGTGCATCGAGCAGTCCACTTCGATCCTTACGGGGTTTCCCCGGGCACGCGCCTCCATGACCTCCTCCACCGTGGTCAGGAGGTCAGAGGCTTCATCGACCTCAATATCAAAGTCTGCGTCGCGGGTGATCCGGAACGGGAACGAGGCGACAATCTCCAGTCCCGGAAAGAGCAGGTTGAGGTGCGCTGCGATGATCTCTTCCAGGTACACGAAGTGGACGCACTTGTCGTCAGTGTGAGCTATGCCGTCAGGTTCCGGGATCCTGACGAGCCGGGGGAAGAGGTTGGTCGGGACTTTGAGGCGGGCGAAGAGTTCCTTTTTGTTGATGTCCCGGACGATGATTGCAAGGTTTAACGAGAGGTTCGAGATGAAGGGGAACGGGTGGGCACTGTCGAATGCAAGAGGGATGAGGACCGGAAAGATTTCATCGACATAAAGCCGGCGGAGCGCGGCTTTCTGGTCGTCATTGAGGTGCTGGAAACTGTGGATGAAGATGCCGGCATCGGCGAGTTTCGGGAGGATGTCGGTATGCCAGCAGTTGTACTGGAGTTCCAGTTCCGGGCGGAGGCGCTGTTGGATCGCATCGAGTTGTTCTGATGCGGTCATGCCATCCGGGGGCGCTTTTAACACCCCCTGGGCGCTCTGTCGCTGGAGCCCGGACACCCGGACCATAAAAAATTCGTCGAGATTGTTGGCAAATATGGCGAGAAACTTGACCCGTTCAAGGAGCGGGTGGCTTTCGTCCCGCGCTTCATCCAGGACGTGGCGGTTGAACCGTATCCAGCTCAGTTCACGGTTGATATACAATGTGGGATCATCCAGTATGGGGGGGGTCGGAACCATAGCAGTGCCTCGATCACGAATGTTCACACCGGTACGAGAAGGGTGTGCGTCTATTCTACTTTGGGATATGGAACATATAATCCTGCACCTCGCAGGCACCCTACGGTCAGCACCAGAACTAAAAAACCGGGAATTTCTTGGTTCAGCGGGGATACACAAAGATTTTGGCAAATCGCGATTTTGAGTGGAAAATCCATTTCTCTTTAAAAAAATATAACGGGGGCAGCCTCCCCGAAGCTCTGCTTCATGCAAAGTCCCACCCGGTCGATGGGGGTCAGCGCGACGCCTTGTCGGGTAGCACCTGGGCCAGGTGATTTCTGGGGATGCGGGAAAATCCAATTGGATCTACCCACTTGAAACGGCGATGAGGCAGTCTCATTTCCTGTCAACGGGAAAAACCGCAACTGATGGGAAACCCCGGAAAATTGGTCATCACCCTATAAATACGAAGAACCCAAAGAAACGAGTATGAAGTCCATCTTCCTGTTCCTTCTCGTTCTGGTGATCGGTACTGTCATGATTGCCGGATGCACAAGCCAGCAACCGGTCGCGCCAACGGTGGTGACTCCCGCCCCGACTACCCTGGTGGTGACCGCCCCGCCCACCACAACCACTCCCATACTACCATCACAATTGATGAACAACTGGGTCGTCACGACAATGGGGATCCAGGGCGGGACTGCAATCACGTACCCCACTGCTGAAATATCCCTTGCGTTCAACCAGGACGGTACTGTATCCGGGTACGGTGGATGCAACAGTTATAACGGACCCTTCACGCTGACCGGTCAGCAGTTCTCGAACGGCAACGGGATCACCATCGGACCCATTGTCTCAAGCCTGCGGTTCTGCCGGGACTACTCAGAGCAGGAGAATATGTATCTCCAGATCCTTGGGAATGCAAAAGCCTACAATGTCAACAGTAACCAGCTCTCGATCACAGACATCAACGGAAATGTCCTCATCTACCAGCCACCGGCATCGCTCGTGACCCCGGTGAACCCCCAACCGATTTAAAATTTTACACACTCTTTTTTAAAAATTGCAAAGGCAGCGATCATTCTCATGTACCACCCTTGAGCGGGTTATCGGTTCACCCGTTGAAGTTGTGGAAGTCGTGAAGATTCCGAATAAATTCCTGCTTCTGGTGCTCGGTGGGATTTGTCGGTGGTCGGAGGTACCCGATCGCTGGTGTCTGGAAGGCAGGGCAGAAGGGGCAGAGTGCGGCATCCACATCATTCGCCTTCTCCCGCACCGGGCAGTAATAGACGCCCTCGACCAGTTTGACCGAATCGCCGCCGGGAAACGGTGTGCCGACTGCATGTGCCGGGACTTTCTGCACAAACATCGAGAACCCGGCGAGTAAAAACTTCAAGAACCGGAGATGGACGTTCTCACCCGCATCGCTGTGGGTGCAGTGCTCTGCAACCATCCTCCAGTAATCCTGCGCGAGAGGCGGGAGTGGTTCGGTCATCGTCGCAAGCGTACCCTGCTGGTTCAGGAGCCGGATCGTCTGCCAGGTACCCAGCAGGTGTTCTGCCACTTTCTTTTCGAGCCGGTTCCGGTATTCGGGGGTGATGTCCCTGATCTTGTAGCCGAAGTTCCGTTTCATCTGCTGGATATCGTTCGGGGAAAAGAGAAGTGCGATCTTTGCGATTGCCAGACCCAGTTGCCCGCGGGTCCGGGTAGCGCAAAACGTGTCACAGTCATCCCGGATCTTTGCGAAGACTGCGGGGTTTGCATGCCAGTCCGGGCGCTGCGGACGATTCTTCTGTGAGGCAGGGGAAACGGCTGGAATCATAGCTGATCGGTTTTGTACTGTTGACATCAGGAGATGATTTATTTTCCGTTGATCGCATCGGGTCCTGAACGTTCAGGATATCTTTTTATGTTCTTCATTCTCAGTTTGTACCATGGTGATTGCCATGAGTGACTGTTTTATTTGTTAAAAACCTGCGTTTTTTAGATACTACGTTACGGGACGGGGAGCAAACCCCGGGTGTTTCGTTAAACCCGAACCAGAAACTTGAGATTGCAACCAAACTGGCTGATGTCGGTGTTGATGTCATCGAGGTTGGATCTGCTGCTGCCTCTGTTGGCGAGCGGGATGCAATCAGGCTCATCTCGGACGCCGGATTGTCTGCCGAGATATGCACGTTTGTCCGCGCCTTACCGGAGGACATCGATTTTGCCGCCGATTACGGGGCAGACTCGATCCACCTGGTCATCCCGGTCAGCGACCTGCATATCGCAAAGAAAATGCGAAAGTCGCGCGACGAAGTTGCGACGATGGCTTGGACAGCGGTCGAGCACGCAAAGGAACGGGGGCTCATCGTTGAGCTCTCCGGGGAAGACGCGTCGCGAGCGGACCAGGCATTTCTCCAGTATATCTTTTCCGGAGGGGTCAGCCGGGGAGCAGACCGGCTTTGTTTCTGCGACACCGTGGGACTGCTCACACCCGAGAAAGTCGCCGCGTTCATCCCGCCGCTTGCGAAGATCGCGCCTCTCTCGATCCACTGCCACGACGACCTCGGGTTTGCGCTCGCGAACACGGTATCGGCGCTCAAAGCAGGTGCCTCCTGTGCCCATGTCACGGTAAACGGGCTTGGGGAACGGGCGGGCAACACGCCGTTTGAAGAACTCGTGATGTC
>JAQTSH010000160.1 GCA_028711405.1 Methanoregula sp. | reverse complement strand
CTTCCCGTACCGGATCACGAAAAGATCATTTTTCAGGAAGTCCGGCTTTTGTGGTGCTGTCGGCTAAAAGATGAAACAGGTACCCGAGAAAAAAGGCGGAGACGTAAAAGAAAAGTGCCGAGAATACACCGATCAGTGCTGTGATCGCAAAGACCCACAGGATCACCTTCAAGGTCCTCCTGCTATGAAATGTGTGACGGTGGTTCCAGTGCCGCGCGGGTTCGAGAATATCAGGAGCGACCGAACCAAGTGCCACTGCACCCGTCCCGATCAACCAGACCCCATTCGGTGAGATACCAAGAAACGGCATAACAAGAACGTTTACAAGACTATTATTGATAAAATTATACACGAAAAAACATATGAGACCAATACCAAGATGCGCTCCACGATTCATTCCCGGTACTCCGCCATTCTTTTTCGTGTCAAGGAAAATTGTGGGAAAAGATCCAGGAACCGGGGAGATTTATGAAACTTAAAAAACACCGGATTACCGGTGTTCATGCAAAAAGGGGTGGGGATCACCTCGCCGGATCAATCCGTTACAACGCCCTGGGTCGTGTTGACCGTTGCTGTGGCATTGACAACAAGTGTGGTTGCGACCGTAGTTGTGATCGTGGTTGGCAACGGAGTGGGCGTGGGTGTTTTGAATACTGCGAGGAAATCAACGGTACCACGTGGACGGGTTGTTGACTCTTCTTGCATCAGTACACCGTTCTTGTAGACCCGAACGGTAAGTTTTTCTCCGGATCCATCCTGTTTTGTCACGGATGCCGTTACCGGTCCATCGACGGTCGAGACCTGGTAGAAATGGTCACCGGTATCCGTCACCTGTTGTCCCGGCGGACCGTATGTGCCGGTATAGGTCTGGGAATACGTAATCCGGATATACACGTTGTTTGGCGGAATATTCGCATCCCCGGCGGAGACTGTACCGGATGTGACGGCAGGTGTGATCGTGGGGACGACCGTGATGGTACCCGTGGGTGTCGGGGTAGACGGTTTGAGGGTGACTGCCGTGTGCGTGACAACTGGTGTCATGGTGACGGTACTATCAGGAACACCACTCGCAGCAGGCGCAGGTTTCAGGAATATAAAAGCACCAGCGGCGATCACCAGAAGGACAATTATTATCCCGGCAATCATGATACCCCGCCGGCTTTTTGCTGCCGGAGGGGATACGGGTACAGGGGGTTCTGGTGGAACCGGGGGAGCCGGTTCAGCCGGTGTAACCGGTTCTACCGGTGCAGCAGGTTCAACGTCAGGTGTGGGTTGAGGAGTCTCTTCCACGGGCGTAACCGGTTCAACGGGACTTTCAGCAGGTTTCGCGGGAGCAATAACAACCGGTTCCGGTTCAGGTGCCGGAACAGGAATTGCTGTTGCTTCCGGGGGTGTCGGTAACACAGGGAAGTGAAGGACAGGTTCTTTAATAATGAGCGGTGCCGGTTCAGTCCGGGGAACCGAGTCCTCAATCAACGGTTCAATCGAATGAATGATCTGTTCCACAGGGCGCACCGCACGCTCCTGCACAACAGGAGAAACCGGCTGTGGGGATACGGGAATGGGCGTTATTTCAGGGGGGGTCTCCTGCGACGTCCCGTCAGGAACTGTAACCGTGAACTCCGCAACCGGAGGTGCCTGTGGAGTACCTGGCATGACAGGAACCGTCTGACGAACGGGTGCCGTAACAACCGGGACAGCAGGTACCGGCTCTGCACCCGTCTCTCCGGCACCGCCTACTTTCGTCCCGCACCGGTTACAGAATGCAGATCCGGTCGGGATCCGGTTGCCGCACCGCACACAGAACACCCCTTCAGGCAGGGTCGAGATCTCGATCGGTTTTGGCGGAACCGGCCCGGTCTCGATGATCTTCTTTATCGGGCGGGAGATCTCGATCTTCTTCTTCACCGCAGTCCCACTCGCCATCCGGATCTGCGGAGGTGTGATCGCTTCAGGTTCCGGGCGTGGTTCCGGCTCCGGTGCCGGTGCGACCCTGTGGGTAATTGTCTGCGTTGAGGAGGACGGGTACTCCCGGAGAATTTTTATCCAGTCCTCGCACTCGCGCTTTCGTTCCCCGCCGGATTTCTTGGAGAAGGTGAGCACCATCTGGCGCGTAGCACCGGTATTTGTGAGTATGGAGAGTGTGATGACGGGATCCCGGATCGCATTCTCACTCAGCTCAGCATGGCGCAGCGTCGCAAGCAGAATCGTCTGCTGGGGAATGTGTTTCTTCCTGCTATCCACAAGAATAATTCGTTTGTTGGTGAGTATCGCTTCAAACGGAGCTGATTTGACAATAATGTTCTCCGCAGTCAGCCGTATGGTCTCATCACTGTACAGATCTGGATCGCCCATCCGATAACCCTCGCTTGTATAGTCTTTGCGTTATCTATGGCAAAAAAGTATGCGTTGCCGGTCCCCTATCCCACACGTTCGATCCGATGGATCAGAGAACTTCCCGGTCGTTCATGTATGGGCGAAGTACCGGGGGAATCACCACCGACCCATCCCGCTCCTGGTAGTTCTCAAGGATCGCACGCATCGCGCGGGATGTCGCAATAGCTGTTGAATTGAGCGTGTGAATGTACCGTTTTGACTCAAAGTCATCCTTCGCACGCACCTTGATATTGAGACGGACCGCCTGGTAGGTGGTACAATTCGAGCAGGATACCACTTCCTTGTACGCGTTCTCGCGCGGCATCCAGACCTCAATATCATATTTCTTTGCAGCAACAGTCCCGATATCACCCGTGCAGATATTCACGACATGGTACGGAAGTCCCAGCGATAAAAACACCTCTTCGGCATTGGCAAGCAGTTCCTCGTGGATTTTCCAGGAATCCTCCGGTGAACAGAAGACGAACTGTTCAACCTTAAAGAACTGGTGGACGCGGAATAATCCTTTCGTGTCCAGACCGTGAGACCCAATCTCCCGGCGGAAGCAGGGCGAGATCCCCGCAAGGCGGAGAGGTAAATCCTTCTCCTCAAAAATCTCGTCCTGGTACATCGCGCCGATCGGGTGTTCGCTCGTCGCGATCAGGTACGCATCATCCCCATCGATCTTGTACATGACCTTCTCAAAGTCATCAAGATCGGTCACTCCCTCGTACGATGACCGGTTAATCATGAACGGGGGGATGACGGGCGTAAACCCCTTTTTCCCCAGAAGATCGAGCGCAAAACGCTGGAGTGCCAGGTCCAGCAGCGCAAGATTCCCTTTTAAAAAATAAAAACCGGCACCCGCGCATCTTGTTGCCCGTTCAAAATCCGCCCAACCGCGTTCTGCTGCCAGCTGACCATGATTCATCAGCTCGAAGTCAAAGGTGCGCGGCGTGCCGACACGTTTCATTTCGACATTCTCTGTGTCGTCCTTTCCCTGCGGGACACTCTCATCAAGGATGTTCGGGAGACGCATCAGGCGGGCACGCACCGTGCGGGCGATCTCTTCCTGCTCTGCATCATTCTCCCTGATCTTCCGGGGGAGGTCTTGTGCTTCCGCGAGGAGCGCTGCCGTATCCTTCCCGGCTTTTCGGGTCTCGTTTATCTCGCGGGAGATCACATTCCGGCGTCGCCGCAGTTCGTCAGTCTGGACTTTGAGTTCGCGGGACCGGGCGTCCTTTGACAGGATCTCATCGACCCATGCCAGTTTCTTTGTATCGTTGCGTTTCTGCAAATCCGCCCTGACCGTATCCGGATTGGCTCTTACAAACCTGATATCAAGCATCCGTCACATCTCCGGGTTTTTGGCATGCCACACATTATCATAAACCTCTCGGTATAGTGTATCTCTTTTCACCTAATTATGCATCGATGCACCGGAGGATCAGATGCGATGCTGCTCCGGGAGATCCCCGCGATGATCCCGAAGCGTGTTATGGACGAGGGAATTTTGTTGAGCGGGAGATCAGGAGACGAGAGAGACTCCGGAAAGCCATTTGTATTTCGTGCATGAAAAGGTCAATCCGGTCGAAACGGTTCCCGAATGACCGCCAACCATCTGATGACACGTCCCCCTCCGGATCCGTGCCGCAATCAGAGGGTAATCTTCTTTAATATCTGTCCGTTCTTGAAGATCGTGATCCCGCCCCCGCTCTGCGAAACCACAATACCGACCGTATGCGTGACCTTTGTTATCGCTGCGACGGAATTATGCCGGGTGCCCATCCCCTTCGGCAGTGAAACCCCGCTCGTATCAACAGTGATGTACCGTCCCGACGCTTCGATAAAACCGTCTCCGGTGATCACAAACGCCCCGTCCAGTTGGGCAAATTCCTTGATATTCTCCTTGAGATCCGGGTTTGTCACCATACGGGACTCAGGTTTGTGACCTTCAAATGCATTCAGCATGATCTGCCGGGATTTGGCAAGGACTTCCTTTGAATCCCCGATGAGAAATGTCGTGCCGACCGCTTTGCCTTCCCTGCCCTCGATGGAGATTTCCGTACAGACATGGAAGACCGCATCGAACACTTCCTCTCTCACATCGGTATCGGCAACCACCTGGTCTTTCCAGGTGTCGGTACTGATACGGACCTGCCCCTCCTGCCGCCGATCGGTGATATCATTCCCGATACAGAGAATCTCGACGATATGCCCCCCAGTGTCCCGGATTGCTTTATTGATCCATGCGATCCAGACGCGGTCCCCATTACGTCGGATATTTTCGCTCACATTGATCGCATACCCGTCTGCATTAAAACCCAGATCATTGACCATCATGGACAGGTCGTGACTCCCCCGGTTCTTCTGCGGAGCGATCGTCCCGACGACGTTTTTCCC
>JAQTSH010000159.1 GCA_028711405.1 Methanoregula sp. | reverse complement strand
GGCGTACCGGGTAAAGGCGCCCGGTTCGAGATCACCGTGCCAAAGGGGATGTGGAGGACGAAGGGAGCGAGTGAGTGATGACAGAGAAAATCCGGGTTCTCTATGTCGATGATGAGGGAGCCTTTCTCGAACTCGGCAAGGTGTACCTGGAGCGATCAGGAGATCTCACCGTCACAACAGCAATAAGCGTACCCGTAGCGATCCGGTTGCTTGAGCTCGCGACGTTTGATGCCATCGTCTCCGACTACCAGATGCTGGAGATGAACGGTATCGAGTTTTTAAAAGTCGTTCGGGCTCGCGGTGACAAAACACCCTTCATTATTTTTACAGGAAAAGGACGTGAAGAGGTAGTTATCGAAGCCCTGAACAGTGGGGCTGATTTCTACCTCCAGAAAGGCAGCGAGCCAAAGGCACAGTTCACCGAACTGGCACACAAGATCCGGCGTGCAGTTCAGCACCGGATTGATGAGAACGCACTCCACGCCCAGACAACCCTCTTAATCTCCATGATCAACAGCAGCGTTGAGTTTGTTATCTTCTCGCTCGACCAGAAGTACCGGTACCTCACCTTCAATGATAAGCATAGAAAAGAGATGCAGAGGATCTGGAAAACAGATATCCGGATAGGAATGAACATTCTCGACTGCATGACGGACCCGGTTCTGCGCAAGGTAGCGCAGGAAAATATTGACCGGGCATTTCGCGGAGATGCATTTACCGGGATACAGCACCAACCTGATCCGGATATCTGGTATGAGTTTAACTGGAACCCCATCCGGCAGAGTGGCGGGGATGTCATGGGAGTTTCGGTCTTTATCCGTGATATCACCGAACGCAAGCTGGCAGAAGAAGCATTGCGGGAATCTGAGAACAAATTTGCTACTATCTTTTTACGCAGCCCGGTTGCGCTCACGCTCGTATCTGCAACTGAGGGAACATTCGTTGATGTCAATGACGCCTTTGTGAGAATGACCGGGTATTCCCGCGATGACGTGATGGGTAAAACAGCTGATGCTCTGGGAATTTTTACCGATAATAAAGAACGTGAGCAGATGCTCTCCGCCCTCAGGGTTCAGCGGTGTGTTAACGGTATGGAATTGAAATGCCGGATAAAAACCGGAGAGATCCGGACCTGCCTTTTTTCTTCCGGTCTTCTCCTGATGGGTGGAACACCCAACATTCTCTCTACCATTGAAGATATCACCGAGCGTAAGCGGGCGGATGAGGCGTTACGGGAGAGTGAAGAGCGGTATCGGTCCCTTGCCGAGACTGCTGAGGATCTTATCTTTATCATCGATAGAAACGACACCGTGGTCTATGTTAATAGTTACTGCCAGCAGATGTTGAAAAAGCCCTTTCGTGACATAATCGGCAAGCCGCGTAAAGGGTTGTTTTCAGAGTCGAACTCGGCGAGGCAGTACCAAAACCTCCAGCGGGTTTTTGCCACAGGAAAACCTCTTCGGGTAGAGGGTGAGATACTGGTTTCAGGACAGACACGATGGCAGGATACCCACCTGATGCCACTAAAAGCTGCCGACGGTACTATCTATGCAGTTCTGGGGATATCCAGGGACATCACGGAACAGAAGGCACTGCATGACTCCGTGCAGCTGGCAAACAGGAAATTAAACCTCCTGTCAAGCATCACCCGGCACGACATCATCAACCAGCTGATGGCACTGAAAAGCTATCTCTACATTTCGCGGGACATCCTTCACGATCCCGTGAAACTTGAAGAGTTCATCACAAAGGAACAGAACGTTGCACGCACTATCGAAGCCCAGATCAGTTTCACGAAGGACTACCAGGATATGGGCATCAAAGCGCCGGAATGGCAGAATGTGCATGAAAGCATCATCATCGCGAAAGCGAGCCTTTCCCTCCGGGGAATTGCCGTGAGAATGGACAGTCCCCTCCTTGAAGTGTATGCCGATCCACTCCTTGAACGGGTGTTCTACAACCTGATTGACAACGCGCTCAGGTATGGCGGCGAGAAAATGACCGCTATCCGCATCTCATCAAAAGAATCCAGTCGCGGGCTTGTGATCGTCTGCGAGGATGATGGTGTGGGTGTATCTGCGGACAAGAAAGAGGCGATCTTTAACCGGGGATATTTTAAACATACGGGGTTCGGGTTGTTCCTTTCCCGTGAAATTCTCTCGATTACCGGTATCACGATCACCGAGAACGGTATACCGGGCAACGGTGCCCGGTTCGAGATCACCGTGCCGAAGGGAATGTGGAGGATAAAGGGGGCGAATGAGTGATGGCAGAAAAAATCCGTGTCCTTATGTCGATGACGAATCCTCCCTTCTCGAACTCTGCAATATGTACCTTGAGCGGTCTGGGGATTTCATCGTAACGACAGCACCAGGCGCACCCGATGCGATCCGGGTACTTGGGCGTGAGAAATTTGACACCCTCGTCTCTGATTACGAGATACCGGAGATGGATGGCATTGAGTTTTTAAAAGCTATCCGGGCCCGCAGTGACAAAACACCGTTTATCATCTTCACGGGAAAAGGTCGGGAAGTGATCGCTATCGAATCTTTCGAGAACGGTGTTGACTTCTATGTCCAGAAAGGCGGGGAGCCCAAAGTATAGTTCGCTGAACTGGCGCACAAGATCCTGCGTGCAGTGCAGCACCATACTGATGGGAAGTTGCCCATGGAGAGCGAGGAGCGGTGCAGGAACATCTTTTGAAAGGATGGTGGACTCATCACCGTCACCCGGACATGCCCCTGGGCTATGTTGTTTTGAGCCTTGTTCTCATCGGGATCGGTCTGGGGCTCGTGATCACGCCTGCGTCAAACATGATCATGAACTCGGTCTCACGGAGCCGGCAGGGCATGATCTCGAGCCTGACAAGCCTTGAACGGTTCGCTCCCCTGACCATCGGCATCGCGGTCTACAACCTCATCTTCTTCGAAGGAGTCATACGGATCCCCGCGAGCCAGGACATCGCAAAGACCGCTCCGACCGTGATGAAAGTCCCGGTGCTCTCAGCCGGTTTCGACCTCGCGTTTTTCGGGTCGCTTGTCATCGGACTCGTGATCCTCGTCCTGACGTTCATCACCCACGAAGAGATCCACCCGGACAACCGGGACAGACCGGCAGGAGAAGAAATCCCCTCGGGGATGCTATAGAATGGCATGGGAACGGGTCATGCACGTGCTGTTGACGAATGGGCAGGTGCACAACGATATCAGCACGGAGTGGATCAACCGTCAACATCCGGTGGCGGCGGGGGTGGTGCCGGGGAATCCGGTACCGCGTCCGGCAGGTGCACCGCAATATCCGACGTGAACGGTTTGCCCATCTTGTCCTGGTAGCGCAGGTGGACCGTCGCGACGTCGATGCAATCAGAACCGGTAAGAATATGGATCACCATACGCTTTTCTTCCCCGTGTGACACCGTGAACGTCCGGGGGGGATGCACGTCTTCGCACCCGGATGCACTGACGGCGACATTGTAGGCATAGGATTTACCGGTATTCGTCAGGTGCAGTTCGATGGAGTGCCAGCCGGAGGGATTCTTTACGGCATTCATGCGGGTGATGACGAGCGCAGGTTCGAACTGGTGCATCTTCTCTTTCGCCTCGGTCATGTACGGGTCGATCTCGAGCACCCGTGCATAGCACTCGCAGGCTTCGTAATCCTTCCCCTCTCGTTCGAGGATGACGGCTTTGTGCATCCAGACACTGACGTTCTTCCCGTCCAGCGCAAGGGACTGGTCATAGTACTCAAGCGACGCATCGGGTTTGCCAAGGTTCTCCAGCACCGTCCCCTTCGCAAAGATCGCATCCTTATCACCGGGCTCGATGTCCAGCGCCCTGTTATACGCATGGAGGGCTTCGGTGTTCCGGTTCAGCCGTTCGAGCACAACGCCCTTGTTGTAGAGGGCTTTCTCGTCCAGCGGATCGAGAGAGATGACGTGATTATAAGCTGCCAGTGCCTCCTCGAACCGTGCCAGTTCCTCGAGGAGCACACCTTTGTTATACAAGGCTGAGACATTCGACGGATCGACGGTAATCGCATGATCATACGATGCGAGCGCCTCATCATATCGCCTGAGTCTCTGGAGTGCAACCCCCCGGTTGTACCACGCCGGGGCGTTTTTCGGATCTTTGTCAAGGCAGTGTGTAAAGGCGTCACATGCCCCCGAATCCTGTTGGAGGGTCGAGAGAATATTGCCGACGGCAAAATAGATTTTTGCGTCGTGGATTCCGAGCGAGATTGCTTTCTTGAAGGACTGGAGCGCTTCTTTCTGGTTGCCAAGTGCCTGCAACGAAAACCCCCGGTGGTACCAGCAGACAGCATTTGCCGGGTCCCGGTCGAGGACTTCGTCGTAATTCTCAACGGCTTCCCGGTAAGACCCATTCTTCCGGTAGATGTCGGCGAGGCTCGTAAGGACGGTGCAGTTCTCCGGGTCGATCTCGAGCGCTTTGGAAAACGCGGTGAATGCATCTTTCAGGTTGCCAAGCTGGAAACAGGTGTCTCCCTTGCCGCACCAGGCGTCCGGGTTTTTGGGGTCGAGCTCGATCGCTTTTTCGAATGCCCACATGGCACCTTCGAGTTTTCCCATCTCTATGAGCGTGACTCTTAGTTCCTGCTTTGCTGCGGCATCGGTGTGGTCAGATTCGATCGCGTGCTCAAGTGTGTAGAGTGCGATCTGTAACTTCCCGAGTTTCCGGAAGATCCGTCCTTTCCGGACGAGGCAGGTGGTGCATTTCGGGTTGATCGCGAGCGCGAGGTCGAGGGGATGAAGCGCCTGTTCGTAATTGCCGGCGTTCTCGAGGATCG
>JAQTSH010000158.1 GCA_028711405.1 Methanoregula sp. | reverse complement strand
CTGAGTCTATTATCCAATGTATTTTTGTAGGAAAATTTATGATAAATTTCGGATTTTAATTTGGATTATTTTGATAAACGTACATTTTTCCAATTTTAACGTGACCAAGCTTGCATGCTTTTTGGTATTCTTTGAACATTTGGGGGAATGCAATTTTAAACTGAAGTGCAACTCCTTTTCCCATCACACCGACAGTATTAACAGTATTAACCAATGCCTCAACATCCGCATCAAGAATATTTCCCTTACCTTCTTCAATCATTATTGAGGACTCCTTGGATTATAGTACCAATTTCTGTTGATATTAATGGTTGGTCTGTGGTGTGAATTTGTTTCATTGAGAATTCTTTCAACAATTGTTCTCATTTCTCCATCCTTAACGGTGATTGATTCGACACATCGCCATGGAACATTGCCATGAACCAAAAACTCAGCTTGTTTTTTTCTGTACTTATCTGGGTCATCTGCAGTTGGTCGAAAATCAAATGCACCGATCGCGTCCCAATCAAGCTCTTCGAGGCTTTGTAAGTCATTATAGTATTCCGTCATCGCCTCTACAGCATGTCCATCAGTAAAACACCAAGTACACCCAGCATCAACAATTTTTTGGGTTGATGAAACAATGTAAATAATTTCTCTTTGTGTTCCATGATAATCTGTTACACTCCCTTTCGCAATTGCTATTATCATTGGTGGACGAGATCCGAGAAAGAAAGGTACATAATCATTGAGAGTCCCATTAGGAGAAATTGGAACTGAATGAAGAGAACGCCGATATTTTAAGGAGGTATGACCGATGTTTGTAGGAGTGGCACGAAGACGTGAAAGTTCGTTACTTGATAACATACGGTCAGAATGGATAATTTTCGATAAATTAGAGTAATGTGTGATATGATGTATTTTCTTGTTATGGGATGGATCAATCGGCATTCAAATTCTCAATCCTTTAATTCCAATCTCAATTGATTGAGTGATATTACGAATTCGAGTAATAAATTGTTTTGTCGAATGTTCTTTATTGTCTTAACCCTCCGGGGAAGTTAGAGTTTCAAGGGCACCCTCCGATGAATATTAAATCCCTTGAATTTTTTCCTTCTCGTATATTATACCGGGCACACCAACCCCCATAATCTCCCTCACCCCCGCTCCATCAGCACCCCGTATATCGACCACTTCCCGATCTCATTTAGCACAATCACAATGAATCCATCTCGTCCCCGCGTCAACAACCCCCGGTAACTATTCACCCGCAACTGATGCGGATCCTTTGCCTTCGAACGTTTAGCCGGCTGACTCTTCCACTCCTCGTCCCGGACGAAATTATTCCCCCAACACAATGGGGAACTCCAACTCCAACCCCGGTAGGGGAACTCCGACACAACCTCAAAGGGCGACCATTGTGAGTGTAACATCTATCACCCACTCATCCCCTTCCCCGCATTCCTCATGAACCACGCCGGAATCTCAGCATCCAACCTCCAAACAATACTCATCGGATTACTTCCCTCATGACTCACATAACGCGCGGTACCTAAACACACGTATGGCTGTGAAACGTTGTTGATTTTATTGAACGCCCGGACAAATAACAGAACTTTCGACGTGGGATTCATATACCGCTGCCCAGTCGGAGACGCCGCCGACGTCGTGCTCTGCGATTGCCAATGAAAGAGCGTCTCGCTGATCGCGTAATCGTTGTACATCGTTGACGGCGAAAAATGCTTCTCGGATTTATTGAGGGTTATGAAGAACACATCCAGCATCTTCTCACGGAGAAAGAGGACGCCTTCGCGTTTGCCCGCAACGTTGGTCAGGTCGGGAGTCCAGTGACCGAGACCTGCAAAAATCTGGTCGCGTGAATTATTCCCTAAAAAATCCGAGTTCAGGGTTAATTAGCATCAAAAATCTCGTTGGAAATTTGTCAAAAGACAAAAATATTTTATGTTTTCTACAATTGGGTTATTTTTTCGAGTTGTGCAACAGCCTCGGCTGGGATGAAAAAAAAGGGATGCGTCTGCGGTTTGAGTCAGGGATTCTGATTTGAATTGTTTCCTCCATGGCATAAAGAAAATCCAAAAGACTTGTATGCAACAGATGCACAGAACCGGTTCAAGTGCCATTCACGGAGGAACAGAGATCGATTCACCGTTGGAACACATCCAGCAGCAGGTGTGCAGGGGAATCCATTTCACCGGTTTCGTTCGCTCCCACCGGGAGACCCGGAAGAATGGTTTCAATCTACGGTTTCCTGATTGTCAGGGATCCACGGGTTGGGTGATATGAGGACGAAAAAAGTATCCCCCTCTACATCTCCCGATCGTCCAGCTCGGAGAGTGAGAGGCTGGGCGATATGAGGAAAGGGTTCTTCTCCCGATTCAGGATGCCATCAAATTGGTAAAAATGCTAATTCAATCTACATTTAGATAAATTCTGGAGAATTGAGGTTTTTGAGTTCGAATATTCTGACTGTTTTTAGCTAAAAAATTTTATGATTGTAGATAAATATTGTGCTATCCTAAATCCATCAAATTTTCCCGCACTTTCGTCGCTACGGGGGGGCACTGCGACCCCCCTTTACCCCACACCCTTCGGGACGTGCTCCTCCACACCTCTTTGAGGTTGTCGCGTGAGGCAGTAATGCCGAGGTATCCGCCTTTCGCAGCAGGAGATTAGATGAGCATTGGAGATTTTTGGTCTCTTTGATGTTTCCAGACGTGAGTTTTTCGACGTTACATCTGAAAAATCGTCATTGAGCCGCCGCGGGGGCACCATTCGGGGGCGGCGGAACCCTCATCATGTCGATATTTAAAAGTGAATGATTCTTTCTGGAGCGTACTTGTGCAATAGAATCATCCACTTTCTTGCTCTTCAGTTGGAATTTTGGATTGACAAAATTAATATAATAACATGTAAATAACTACTGTTAGTAGGGACTTCCAGCAAATGTTCTTACACGACCAAAAAAATATCTGTTGGATCGATCAAATCGCAGAATTTAACCGTGAGAGAACATTTCAACAATCCATAGAACAATTCCAAGCATGAAATTGTCCCAGTACACGATTATTGTTCATGAGTCATGTTCAGTCAATCTTCGTTCCTGAATGACTGGGCATAACGGGATGTTATAGCATACCGATCTTTATTTTAATCTGTTGGATATCCTGTTCCACCACAGAAAATTTCCGGTCAAGATATGAACGTAGATCAATTCGAAGGTCTTTAATCTCACCTGTGATTGCTGTTTCCATGTGATCTATTTTCTGGATCACTTGATCTTGTTTATCCAGCATTTGATCTTGTTTATCCAGCATTTGATCTTGTTTATCCAGCATCCTATCCTGCTTTTTATCAATACTAATAATTGCAGTAATTCCTTTGGAAAGCTGTTCGATCTGTATCATGTGCATGTAATCGATTATGTTGATGATATATCCGGTATATTCGTGAACGGAAATGTCTGAAATGATTGCTTCAGGATATGACTTGCTGCGGATGAAAGCGGAAAATGCCTCAATCTGGTCAGGTTCACCTTCAGCGTGAACAATAACCTGCTGATTTACATTACTCACTTCATTGTGTGCATCAAATCTTTGAATTCCAAAGCCTAGCGCCTTCTGAAGCAGAAATATCCGGTATCCGACTTCATGTACCGGATTGCCGGTTATTGATGCCTGCATCTTCATAATACCATAATTCTTACAGTCAAGATTAAATAACCTCCTGTCAGAGAGAAAAAATATTATTTCTTAGCTGAAATTGTTACACAGACCTTTCAAATTCTACATGTATGTTAATCAGCATCAAAAATCTCGTTGGAAATGTGTCAAAAGACAAAAATATTTTGTGTTTTCTACAATTGGGTTATTTTTTCGAGTTGTGCAACAGCCTCGGCAGGAATGAAAAAAAAGGGATGCGTCTGCGGTTTGAGTCAGGGACTCTGATTTGAATTGTTTCCTCCATGGCATAAAGAAAATCCAAAAGACTTGTATGCAACAGATGCACAGAACCGGTTGAAGTGCCATTCACGGATGAACAGAGATCGATTCTCCATTGGAACACATCCAGCAGCAGGAGCGCAGGGGAATCCATTTCACCGGTTTCGTTCGCTGCCACCGGGATACCCGGAAGAATGGTTTCAATCTACGGTTTCCTGATTGTCAGGGACTCACGGATTGGGCGATATGAGGAACGAAAAAAGTACCCCGCTCTACGTCTCACGATCGTCCAGCTCGGAGAGTGAGAGGCTGGGTGATATGAGGAACGAAAAAAGTACCTCACTCTATGTCTCACGATTGTCCAGCTCGGAGAGTGAGAGGCTGGGTGATATGAGGAACGAAAAAAGTATCCCAATCCTCCGAAGAGTTTAATATATTTCACTTCTAACATTAAGATACTCTAATATCTTAGTATCCTCATCTTCACGAACGCGAACACACTCATGGCATCTCCTCATGTGCCAGAGTCGCATATCCCGGCGGCAAATTCAATGCAACACGACAACGAGCATCCTGAACAACAATCTGCGTTTGCGCACCCGGATACTCAACCGGATATTCAATCAGCAACACAATCAGCAACTCAACCAGCTACACAACCGGCTACTCAATCAGCAACTCAACCGGCTACTCAATCGGCAACTCAACCAGCTACTCAACCGGCAACGCTTCCGGAGAAATTACCCGGTGTCATCGTAGTCATCCCCGCCTACCAGGAGGAGCTGGTGATTGGGAGTCTTGTCCTAAAAGCCATGCGGATTGTCGGGAAGGTGATCGTGGTGGATGATGGTTCCCCTGATCAGACTGCGCTTGT
>JAQTSH010000157.1 GCA_028711405.1 Methanoregula sp. | reverse complement strand
TCGAGGTAATATCTCATGCGATGGAATAACGCCTGCGGTCTTTGAGTTCCTGCTGTTTTCCCGCGTTCCAACCTGAGACATCCTGCAGGTAGCCGGTCACCCTGCTGATCTGGACGACATCATGGGAACCGCACTCGGGGCAGACGGGTTTGCCGCAGAGGGGGCAGTACTCGATGCCCGAGATCATCTCGTGGGTGCAGTGGCAGTTATCGAGGGGACACATGATCTCAAGGTGCGTCTCCCCGCAGTTCGGGCACGGATCCTCGTTCACAATAAGGTGGCAGGTGAAGCACTTGTATTTGCGCTCGCTTTGCGGAATGTCCTCGATACGCTTGTATTTTTCTGCAATTTTCTTCTGCTCCGTGCTCCAATCCATATTATATCATCACGCAGTTCATTAATAAATTTTTAGACATTACACTGCAACCGGTATCGTGTTTGCATTACGTACAGGAGTTCATAGACGAATCCGGTCTCAAATTATGGGCAAATTCCGGGTCCTCCCGACTAGACCCGGACTGACGGGGATCTCCCGGCACTTACCTGTGCCGGACGTGCGAGTAGCCCTTCGCGGCAACAGCCGGGTCCGGGGCATCGTAGATCGATCGCCCCACGATGATCCCGTCCACGAGCGCTGCAACCGCATCCGCATCCCCGCCCTGCGTCCCGATACCTGGCGAGAGGATCTTCTTCTCCCCGACAAAGCCCCTCAGGATTTTCACCCGGTCCGGGCGGGTGGCGGGGGCGATGATCCCATCCGCACCCGCGATCATCGCATTCCCCGCGATCTGTTCTGCCACGCCTCCCGAGAAGAACTCGTTTCCTCCGGGGTGGCTCATCTCCGCGACGACATAACACTCCCCGTTATGGGCATGGGCTGATGTCACGCAGGCTTTTACCGAGTCCATGCCGGTGAACCCCTGGCAGATGACGGCGGAGAACCCGGCACCAAAGATCTGGTTGCAGATGAGCGTGTTCGTATTCGGGATATCCGCCACCTTGAAGTCGGCGATGAGCGGGAGGCGGGTGACGGAGAGTTCCCGTGCGATCGAGAGCCCGCAGGAGAGGACGAGCGGGTAGCCCACCTTGATCGCATCGATATAGGGTGCGCACTCCCTGGCAATTTCAAGCGCCCGCTGCCTGTCCAGCACGTCAAGCGCGAGGATTAGTTCAGCCATGAGACAACCTCTCCATCACCGCAGCGACAAGCACGGGGAGCGTGATCGTTGCATCGCCGTACACCGTCACCGCCTGCGCCTCTTCTGTTATCTTGCCCCACGAGCGGGCTTCGTCCAGTGTCGCGCCGGAGAGCCCGCCAAGGTCCGGGCGGTCGCCGGTGAGCTGGACCGCGTAGCTGAACCCGTTCGGGGTCATGAGCATACTCTGGAGGATGAAGTTCTTCGGCACCCCGCCCCCGATGAGGAGCGCTCCGGCTTTCTTCGCGGTAAAACACCGGTCCATGAGCGCCGGCATATCCGCGAACGCATCCACCGTCACCTTGTTTGTCTGGGAGAAGAGCCAGTACTGGAGCCCGACCATCGAGTCCTGCACCGCCGGGCAATACACCGGGATCTCTTTTTGTGCCGCCGTATGGAGGATACCGGATTTGAGGTTTGAACCAATATGCCGGAGGAGCCCGGAGATCGAGATCGTGCTCTTCGGTTCGAGTTTTCCGTACACGTCCTGCATGAACTCCTCGAAGTGTTCAAATGCCTCGTTCGGAAGGTAGACATCGTAGATCCGGTTGATCTCGTCATGCCGGAGCTCGACATCGTTGCAGAACGCGGTGCCGTGGAAGTGCCGGCACCCGATCGCCTCGATGATGTCGTGGGTGAGGTTGGCGCCTGTCGAGACGAGGATGTCGATATGCCGGTCCCGGATCAGGTCGGAGACGATCCCGCCCATGCCGGCAGGCACCATCGCGCCCGCGAGCCCGAAGAACTTCGTCGTATCAGTGTCACGGAGCATCCGCTCATAGATCTCAACCGCCCGGTGCAGGGATCCGCCGTTGTACGCGCCGGCTTTTCCCATCGCGCTGACCAGTTCGTTTACGGTCATGCCCGGTCTGATATGTACCTGGGTGACCGGTTCATCGCATTTTTTTACCATATCGCTATTCCTTCTCTTGTCTGTCCTTAGTATTAGTGGCGTGGGCTGATAACTGTGTTTTTCCGGGCGGCTGATGGCAAGAAAACGGCAAAAGAGTTGCGGTTGCGAAATCCGCACCCGCCCCTCACGACACCATGCTGACGGGTTGAACCGGAGATCGCGAAACGGTGATCGCATAAGCAGTGATCGAAACCGATGGGTACAGTGTCGGCACAAGCGGCATTCCCCCCAATCCCTGACGGGGGATAGTCTGACCGTCATGTGTCGCCTCTACTAAGAAAGTGTTCCGGGGGGTTTACCACAGGAACCCAGGGATAGTGCGATATCCCTGGCAGGAGGGCGTTGGATTTTTCCGGTGCTGTCCCCTGTCCTGCACCAGGTACCGGGTCACTCGGATTCGAGTTTCTTCTTTGCTACCATCAGCTGCTTGATCTGTTCATCCGACACCTTCGGGTAGGAGAGGTTGAGCCCGACGATCGCAGACGTGACCACCTCCGCCACGAACGTGCGTGCCATCCACTTGTAATCGGCGGGGACGACAAACCACGGCGCGTATTCGGTCGACGTTGCGGACAACATCTCCTCGTAGGTCTTTGTGTACTGGTCCCAGTATTGCCGTTCGGCAAGATCCGCGGTCGAGAACTTCCAGTACTTGTCCTTGTTCTGCAACCGGTCGAGAAGCCGGTTCTTCTGTTCGTCTTTCGAGATGTGGAGGAAAAACTTGAGAATGACCGTGCCATTCTTCACCAGGTGTTTCTCAAAGGCGTTGATGTCCTTATATCGCCCTTCCCAGAAGCCTTTCGCATCCGGTCCGAGTTTCTTCGGGAGCGCCTCCATGCGTTCCGGGTGGACCCTGACCACCAGTACGTCCTCGTAGTACGACCGGTTGAATATCCCGATCATCCCACGTTCCGGCAGCACATCGTAATATCTCCAGAGGAAATCATGGGCATGCTCCTCCGCGCTCGGCACCTTGAACCCATGCACCTCGCACCCCTGCGGGTTGACGCCGGACATCACATGCCGGATCGTCCCGTCCTTCCCGGCGGTGTCCATGCCCTGCAGCACGATCAGCACGCCATACTCGTGGGCAGCAGCCAGCAGCTCCTGGGCGTCTGCAAGTGACGCCCGGTCCCGTGCCAGTTTCTTTTCGAGCAGGTCCTTTGCTGCATCCTCGCTCAGGGCTTTTAACGTCTCGTTCTGCACCCATCCGGAATCAAATTTCTTCAACTGCACTTTCTTCTGCGGTTCAACAATGAACTTTTTTATGTAATCCTTCACTTTTGGTCCTTTGATCTCCATATCAATCACCCATTTATTGAAAAATATATAAAAAAGCATCAGGCAGGGGTTACCCCGCCGGTCTTTTTCATGCGTTCGTTTGCAGCAATAATGTCATCCAGCACTTCGGAGATTTTGCCTTTGTACTGCGCCATATAGAGATTGTAATACAACCCCCGTTTTGCCATCAGTTCGTCATGGTTGCCCTGTTCAATGATCGCCCCGTCATCGACCACAAGGATCTTGTCACTGTCCTTGATCGTTGAGAGCCGGTGAGCGATCGAGAACGAGGTCACACCCTCCTGCAGTTTGTGCAGCGCTTTCTGGATCACCTTCTCGGTCCGGGTGTCGACGTTGGATGTGGCTTCGTCAAGGATGAGCATACGGGGTTGTGCAAGCATCGCCCGTGCGATGGTCAGGAGCTGGCGCTGTCCCTGCGAGAGATTGGAACCCCCGTCCACAAGCACCGTGTTATACCCCTGCGGGAGGCGCTGCACGAACGCATCGCAGTCTGCCTGTTTCGCTGCGGCAATACACTCATCGTCAGTCGCCCCCTCGCGGGCGTACTTGAGGTTGTTTAGCACCGTGTCGGTGAAGAGCAGCGGTTCCTGCTGCACGACCCCGATCTGGCGCCGGAGACTGTCCTGGGTTACATCGGCAATGTTTATGCCGTCCACAAGGATCTCCCCGCTGTCGATATCATAATACCGGGTGAGGATGTTCACGATGGTGCTCTTTCCGGCACCCGTAGGACCGCAGAGCCCGATCTTCATGCCGGGGGTCGCCACAAAGTTCGCGTCCCTCATCACCCGCCTGCCCGGCACATAACTGAAGTTCACATTACGAAAGACAATGTCCCCTTTGATCCGGGGCAGCGCCTTCGCGCCGGGTTTGTCCTTCACGTCTGGTTGCGTGTCGAGCACCTCAAACATCCGTCCTGCCCCGACAATGGCGGAGACCCAGAAGTTGTAGTTGAAGAAGATGAACGTGAGGGGCAGGATGAAGAGCAGACAGTACGAGATCGCAGTCGAGAGCGCCCCAAGGGTGATCAGACCATCGTTCAACAACTTCACGCCAAAGACCGCGACGATCGCAATCGAGATGAACGCCGCCATCAAGCAGAGCGGGCTGATGAAGAGGGAGAGGATATGGGCTTTCGCGCCGGCATGACTGGCATCGTGCGAGATCCCTGCCTCAAGGGTGGAGGAGGTCTTCTGGTGCCGGTCCGCGATCACCGTCCGCTGCCCTTCCAGCGTCTCCTCTATGACCCCGTTCAAGTCCCCGAGTTTCACCTGGAGCAGGGAGAACGAAGGACTTGAAACATGGGACAGGACCGCGACGAAGACGGCAAGGACCGGAATGACGACGATTGCGACACCCGCCAGTACCGGGCTGATCAGGAAGAGCGCGATGATCGTGAGAATG
>JAQTSH010000006.1 GCA_028711405.1 Methanoregula sp. | reverse complement strand
GCAACCTGCACAAAGATACCGCTCCCGGATCATCTTTACGCAACGTCGCGGTGTTTGGAGACAGTCCCCAGGATAAATGTAAAGGAGAACCAGGACAAAAAAATGATACGGGCAAAGTATTGACGAACATCGCCCGGCATACCAAAAGAAGTATCGATCTGACCCATGAACGACAGGCAATCCGTACAAGGAACGCTATACAAAAGAACTGCCGGGCATCGTGTCATAAACAATCCGACACGTGCAGAAAAATGGTACCGATGCGCGGTACCAGAGAGCAATGTGGCACAGGAACCCAAGCATAGAGGACCAATAAAACCCCAATTTTCCCATCATTTTTTGATCATTACCAAAATCATCAGACATTACATATGAGCAACTGGCATATTTTACCGGTAATCATTCACCCGAACACTGTGGACACAACACCTATGATCTGCGCTTCCGAACGTGCTTTTAAAAAAACCGACTTTCGAGGTTTTTGCAAATCCCGGATGAGTCAAAAATGGCACTCACGGACGGCATGATGACGGTATGAAAACAAAAACCGTTTCATATGAACCGCCCATGACCCGCAGATGGAACAAAAATTCAGGATGAGAACGGTTCACCGTCTCAAAGAAAATTCTTTCGAAAGGATATACAAATCCATACAAACCAATGAATCATAATGGAGGAATTATGCGAATTACAACCGCACTCGTGAGTTTAATATTCCTGGTACTGATGGTATCAACCGCATTCGCGGCGACGACCACAACCGACAGCACATCGACCAGTTCATCAACCACCGCACAGGACGCAGCAGCGCTCGTCTACGTGACGAACGTCACGATGGATCCCCCGGTGTTTTTTCCCTATGAAGAGGGAACTGTCTATGTAACCCTGAAAAATGCCGGAACCACCTCAGTGGGATTGAATAATGCCGAGATTCTGGATAACAAGGTCAACCTCGTTAACAAGAATGCCTGGAATTCTGTCAGTTATATTGGGGCGGGTTCGACATTGACCTACTCGTTCCAGGTCACGATCGATCCACCGGATGGCGTCTATTTCCCGCTCTTCTCGGTCGGAACGATCAGTGCCGGGAGTATCAGTTATCCCTTCGTCCTCAAAGTGGACTCGACCGAGTTGAAGGCATATGTCTCGGAAAAACCGGAGTCGTTCTCCCGCTCGATCGCTGAGACCGTCAACCTGACGATCGTCAATCCCCGTGAAGGAAGTGTCAGGAACATCCAAATCATCCCCACCGGAACCAGCATCGAAGTCACCCCGTCGCAGAAGTATATCAGCTCGCTCACCGGGCGGAGTTATATGGAAGTACCGTTCAGCATCAAGGCAAACCAGGAGACAAACGTCACCTTTCATATCACCTACCAGAACGGGGAGGTGACCCATACCCTCGAGGTCAACCTGCCCATCACGTTCAGCAACGATAAAACTGCTGCGGTACCGGTTGTCAACAATGTTGTCCTGACGACGAAAGGATCCTATTATGACCTCACCGGAGACATCACAAACACCGGTATCACGAATGCAAAAGGACTTCTCGTGACAGTGGGTTCACCCGCGACCGGTACGGGTACCTACCCGGAATACGCAATCGGTAGCCTTGCCGCAGATGACTCCGGGAGTTTTGACCTGACGTTCACCTGCCGGGATCTCTCCTCAGTCCCGCTTGTCATGACCTGGAAGGATTCGAATGGCAATACGTATAGTACCACAAAGGTGCTGGATCTCACATCATCATCAGGATCCGGAACAATCGGCGCATCTTCTGGCAGCGCCGGCACCAGTACAGGTGCCACAGGCAGTACCGCCAGAACAAACGGACAGAATATGGGCGGTATGGGTGGCGCGTCAAGCATCTTCGGTTTCAGCAGCAAAGGTGGCGGGATCACCGCATTTTACCCGGTGATCGCCGGCGCGATCGTCCTTGTTGTCGGTATCGTCCTCTGGAAGAAACGTAAATGGATCTCAACAAAATTGAAGAAGAAACAGTAGGGAGACCGGGTATGACAGAAATCCCACTCATCCGTCTGGCGGATGTGTCAAAAGTGTACCCACTGGAGAGCGGTGATTTCACTGCCCTCAACCATATCTCACTTGACATCATGGAAGGCGAATTCGTCGCGCTCATGGGACCGTCCGGTTCCGGTAAATCGACCATGATGAACCAGATTGGGATTCTCGATGTTCCCACGACCGGTGAACTGTATATTGCCGGCAAGAATGTGGCTCGCATGACAAAACTCGAACGGACGCATATGCGCAGGGATACGATCGGGTATATCTTCCAGAAATTCTACCTGATCCCACTCCTTACCGCATATGAGAATGTGGAATACCCGCTCATATTAAAATACAAAAAGCGGGACACCACCGGCAAAGCGGATGCGATATTAAACTCAGTCGGGATCGACCGGGTGATGAGCGCCCACCGCCCGACACAGTTATCCGGGGGTCAGCAACAGCGGGTGGCAATCGCCCGTGCGCTTGTGAACGATCCAAAAATTCTCCTCTGCGATGAACCGACCGGCAACCTCGACCGGAAGACCGGTTACCAGATCATGGAGATTCTCGTGGGGTTGTATGAAAAAGGAAAAACGGTCATCCTTGTCACGCACGATCCAAAGATCGCTGAGTATGCCAAACGGACGATCACCCTGGAAGACGGGAGGATTGTGGAATCATGAGAGATATCTTCTTCGATCTATCGGTCAGGAGTGTCCGCCTGAACTTTCTTCGCTCGATGCTTGCATCAATCGGCATCGTGATCGGGGTTGTCGCCATCTCATCCATGGGCATGCTGGGAACGAACATGCAGCTGCAGGTGAAGGATCAGCTGTCCACCGGGGCTGACACACTGGTGATCACGAACGATGCGGTACGATTTGGACCTCCTGGAAGCACAATTGACTCTTCATCAACCTCTACAGGCATAACAAAAACCCAACTGTTGAAGATCAAACAATCGGCAGGCACGGGAAATACCATTATCCCGATTTACCGGTCGAGTACTGAATTCACACTGGGATCGGTGAACGGCAGGGGCACGGTGTATGGATTGGCACCCAATGATGTGACGAGTTTTCTTACCCTCTCAAACGGGACAAACCTGGACGGCATGAATGATGCCCTTGTCGGTTCAACGATCGCCTCCAACTTCAATGTAAAAATTGGGAGCCGGATCCATATCGGGAAAGCAAATGGATCCGAGACCCGACCGGTGGTGCGGGTTGTCGGGATCATCGAAGAGCGGGGGACATCTTCGGACAATGTGAATACGGATAACGCGATTGTCGTATCACGGGACTGGTATACCGATCATTATGGCGGAGAAGATCAGTATACCCAGGTGAATGTCATCGTGAAGGATATCGATACGATAAGCGAAGTCAAGACCGCAATCGATGCGAAAGTCAATAAAGATCCGGATTCACCCGTGATACGGATCCAGGATGCAAGTTCCCGACTGTCCAGCATCACGTCGACCTTGAGCACGATGACGACGTTCATCCTCGCGATAGGAGCCATTTCGTTACTGGTCGCAGCAACAAGTATCTTCAATGTCATGATGATGTCGGTGAACGAGCGGGTGCAGGAGATCGGCATCCTGCTCTCAATCGGGACCGAGCAGGGCGAGGTGCGACGGATGTTCCTCTACGAGGCACTCATCCTTGGTATTCTCGGAGGGTGCATTGGGGGGATCTGTAGTCTTGTGATCGGGTATTCAGTCGTAGGTGCGATGATTGGATCCACCGCGTACTTCTTCCTGCCGGAGAGTATCATCTATATCCCTGCCGGTATGATCATCGGTATTGTGGTCTGCATCATCTCAGGATTGTACCCGGCATGGCGGGCATCCAATATGGACCCGATCGATGCATTGCGGAGCGAGTGAGGAAATACTGATCCAGATTATAATGCCTTTGGCATTCTCACCTTTTTTTTTAAAAAAAACACACATAGCCGTTTTCACGCCGTTTTTTGGCACCATCGATAGTCCAGCCGGCGAAGGTTGGGAGGATCATCGGCAAGACCGGATTTATCCGTGTGACCCTGCCCGATATCTCCATGGGCGTTTTTGTTGGATACTTCTTCACTATGAGAATGCCTGCACACCTGCGAGGATGATTTATAAACCGGGATTTCTTCAGGTTCCGTGAAATGACTTTTAGGTGAAACCTGCTATGAATATCTACTATCCCTGGGCTCCTGTGGTATACCCGCCATGAACACTTGTGCCCACGAATAGGATCTTACGATGCCCCACTTACTCCGCTCCGGGAGGCTCTGCAACCACCCTGCGTTTCTCTCCCTCCCCGTTTTGTGCTCCTCCTCGCGTCTGTCTCAGAAAGCAGTAGAAACAATGCATCCATCCAGGGAGCGGGAGGTTAGATGTGCAACGGAGATTTTCGTCTTCCCGGAAGTTTCCAGAAGTGTGTTCATTGACATTCTATTTGAAAAATCTTTATTGAGCTGCCGCAAGGGTGTCTCTTCGGGAGCGGCGGAACACTCGTCTCTTCAGTATATGAAAATGAGATTCATTTCTACAATCGATATAACCCCGCACTTTCGTCGATACGGGAGCACTGCTCAATCCTATGCTCATCAGCCTACGGGACGTGCTCCTCCTCACTTCAGTACAGTGAAGCAGTAAAGAGGATGCACCCACCGTCACCGGAAGAAGTTCATGGGACGAGGATCTTTAGCGAGGATTTTTGGGCGGGGAAAAACTCGAAAAACTCCTCCAAATACATGGAGAAGAACCTTCCGAAGTATAGTCTGAAAAGCTGTCATCGATCCGCTGCGAGGCATCATTCTGGGACTCCGGAACTCTCTCCTCCCCCGGATTCAGGATATAAGAACATCAATCTGCACCCGGCACTTGCAGGAAAATTCCGAACACTTCAGTTCTTGAATGGAGTTCTTGGGATGAACTCATCAAGAAGAACTCGGGGAAATTCTCGTACACGTTCAGACATTTTACCAATGCCCCTTCACAACCAGAACATCCCAACGCGGCAAATCACCGGATCGTAAACATCTGGCGCTTTAAAATCGCTCACGGCTTGTCATACTATTTATACCATGACGGAAATTCTATAATATTAATGGTGTATATTCATGACTGAAGAATCAATAAATCCTGAACTGATTATGAAACAGAGTCTTGGTCTCTACCCATGGTGGGTTCTGCTCATCTGGGGCATTCTTGCGATCTTTATCGGCATGATGTTCTTTTCGACACCTGGCGTGACTACGTTGATATTCATCACGCTGCTCGGTGCCTTCTGGTTCGTGGGAGGTATATTTTCCCTCGCGAGTCTTGCCGTGGACCGGAGCCAGATGGGCTGGAAGATTGTGCTTGCAATCCTGAATATTATCGTCGGGATCATCATCCTCGCGTATCCCCTCTACAGTACCCTGTTTCTGCTGAGCTTCTTTGTCATCTTTGTCGGAGTCTGGGCGTGTATCACCGGATGTGTCCACCTGTACCAGGCATTTGCCAGTAAGGATGCCGGCAATGGACTTCTCGGCATTTTCAGTCTGATCTTCGGCATCCTGCTCCTCGCATTCCCGATCGAAACGGTTGTCATTCTGCCGTTCGTTGCCGGAGCCTTCTGCCTGATCATCGGTATTGCCGCAGTCGTTGTCTCGTTCACGGTAAAGAAGGCGAACGCAGCGCTCACCTGATACCTTTTTTTATCCATTTTTTCATCCTTCATTTCGAGCATTCAGTTTTGTACAGGTCTTTTATTTTTCGTCCTCACCGGCTGGCAGATGCACGCGGGCGATGAGTGAAACCCCCCAACGTCGGTTCTTCCTGCTGGTGACGACATCCCGGAAACCGTGTCGGTCCGGGGAAAACCAAAATCGAGTTCATGGCGGGTTTGTCACAGGAACCCATGGATACAAGTTATCCATAGCAGAAAAGCCTGAAACCAACCTCCCAAAAACCCGCTGCACAGAGGAGAAGAGAGAATTGTGCCGGCAGCGATCCGCCCGGAGTTATTTTCCTTTACCGTAGTGCAGGGTGAACAGCGTCATGTACTCATCCGCATAGCAGGCAGAATCGCACCGCAATGTAAATTCGGGTTCGAGTCCGGTCTTCAACAGTTCATTCCACTGGCTGCGGAGCATATGGTAATCCGAACGCACACCACGGGGTTTTGTCAGGAGCGAGACCACTTCCGTCATCAAAAACGAATCGATGCAATCCGTCACCACATCTACCGGCGCATCATGGGCGAAGACGAAATCCATGATACGCCCGTACGACTGGTACACGGAAAACGCAAGTTCCGGAGAATACAATTCAGGAGTATCATTGTTCGCGTCCATCTCGAAGAGCAGGAAATGATCGATCCAGGGTTTCAGCCGGGCGAGATTTGCTGCCTTATCCTCAGCCGGCATATGATGGTACGCGAGCGAACTCATCGCGATATCATAATGCAGGTCAATCGTCGCTGAACAATCCTGAATACTCGCATTTTCCCCACTGACCGGCACACCGGGGAACGCTGCTGCGACGGTCTTTTCTGCGAGATCGATCATCGCACGCGAAGGATCGATGAGATGAATCCCTGCTATATGGGAAATCTTCCCGGTTGCTTGCAGGTGCCGCAAGAGCATCACGGTCAGGGCACCATCCCCGCACCCGATATCCATGAACCGGACCGGGGCATCGAACGCCGGGAGTGTATGGGCACACTGGTGAATGAATTGCATACGCGCCTTTTTCATCACAGGCACGTTTGCGAAATGGACGAACGGGCGCGGATCAGAGAAGGCAACCGCAGGCGCAACCATCTTCCCGTCATGCCGCTCCAGAAAGCCCAAGAGAAATGTCGCAGAGAAGAGCCCCTCCTCTTCAGCGAGGGCTCCTGCATTGAGCCATTCGAGGGATTCGTGGGTCCGTCCGCGTGCCGCCATGGTCGTGCCAATGAAATAGCAGAAAGCCGCGAACAGGTTTGCACGAATCTTCACCTCGTACTGACCGGGTGCACAAGGACGATTTGTGATCTCGCTCGCGTACTGTTTCCAGTCCTGTTTTTCCACATCCGAAAGAAAAAGCATGGTTCACCAGGTTGATCTGAGTACATACTGGCTTGAACGTCCACAGTCATGAGCCTGCCGTTTCTGCTGCGAGCATTGGACACGACTGCGTTCCGTTGCCAGGCGGAAGACTGATCCGCTCATTTATATTCACATCACATCAAAGATCCGTGCTGCAAGCAGGCATACCCATGCATGAGACACATACCCTCCACCACACTGCCCGGTTCTCGGTCACGGGTCTTTCCCAGCGCTATCCGGAACCGGGGTCGGTACCTGATAAGAACGTCATATGGGTGATCATCTCAGGCACTGACGTCGCCATCACACCGGGCGATCCTCCCTGGCTATTCTCTGCGACAGATCCTGCTCGCGACGGATGTTCTGTTTTGAGCGTCCAATACCTCGGGCACCGGGGGGAGACGTTGTGTTACGCAGCAGAGTTGAACATCGGAAGTCCGCTTCCGGGAACAATGGAATGTTGTGGCGTGCGGGCACTCTTCCATAGATTGACGGATGAAGAACTCGCCATTGCAGCGTATGCGGTCCGGATCATCGACTTCACCCGGACGACCCGGTACTGCGGCAGGTGCGGTGCCAGGACCCGCCAGATCCGTACAGAACGGGCTGCATTCTGCACTGACTGCAACCTGATCACGTACCCCAGGACATCCCCTGCGATCATCGTCCTTGTCAGGGACGGCGCGAAGATCCTGCTCGCCCGCTCCCCACATTTCCCACCGGGAATGCACAGCCTCGTCGCCGGGTTTGTCGAGCCGGGCGAGACGCTGGAAGAGGCAGTCCACCGGGAAGTGAAAGAAGAGGTCGGCATCACAATCAAAAACCTCCGGTATGTCGCAAGTGAACCGTGGCCCTTCCCGAACTCGCTCATGTGCGGTTTTGTCGCAGACCATGATTCGGGAGAGATCACCATAGACAACGATGAGATCACCTCCGCCGGGTGGTTTGACCGGGACCATCTTCCGGTCCTGCCCTCGCAGATGAGCCTCTCACGGGCGCTCATCGATGCGTGGACCGCAGGAGAGATCCGCTCCGACCGGTGATGCCTGCGGGGTGCGACCGGCAATCCCAAAAAGTTCACCGGACACTCTGCCAGATCGCGAGACCGAACTCGAGGGCGATAAGAACGATAATCACCCATTCAAGGAAGTTGGAGTGCTGGATACGCACTTCATCGGAGAGCATTGAGTAATTCTCGCGGATCACGTCGATCTTCCGGCTCACGCTCTCGCTCCACTGGTTGCTCCGCTGCACTTTTAGTGCCATCGCATACAGCCGGGCATAATAGACATCCTCGGTCACCTTGATCAGGTTGTTGACCTTCTCGATGATCTCGGATACCTCCGCGTAGGTCTCCATGAGGTCCGCCATGATCGCATGGTAACGGCGGCTTCGCCGGAACTGGGACATGCGATCTGCATGTTCGATGTCCTCGTACATCTTCTCCATCTTCAGGGTCAGTTCCCGGTCATAATACCGGAGTTCGAGCACCTGCACATTTGCAAATTCGATGAGATCGAGGATATCCGTTGGGCTTCCCGGCTCGCAGAGGAGTGCCGAGTCCCAGCTGAGTACCGCAAGATCGTCAACGGAATAACTGAGGGAATTTTTGATGATCTCTTCCCGCATCTGCGAGGATATACGGGTCTTGTCCCCGATCATCATCGGCACCGGGTCGATAGAGTCGTCCCTGCGGTCTGTGACATAGATGGTATAATCCTCAAAGAATCCCGGATTGATGGCGAAGTTTTTGATATGCGGTTTGATGATCTCGCCCAGCGTCTTTAGGTACTGGACATAGTACTCGTCCAGCCCTTCCTGACCGGCGAAGAGGAACGCAATCTCCTCCAGTTCCGAATAATCCGCGTCCCGGTCTTCGTACACGAAACAGAAACTGATCGCCCCGATCGCGTACACGCGCGCCACCACGGAAAATTCGAATGGTCGCCCGTGCCGCTCCACCCGGATTGGGTGCATCTGGATGAGGAGCGGTGGCTCTTCGAGGACGATGGACTTGGGCTTGACCCGGAGAAAACTCGTGCGCGCCGTGAAATAATTCTGGGCGAGCGATCTCTCCAGCCAGTCAAGATCGATCTCCCTGCCGATATCATAGATGCGGTACAAGCGAATGGCGATCATGACAATAAACCCCCGAATATCCATGCGGCGTGTTCTGTGTGGGCGTGCATGGCAGGTAACTATGCGAAGAGTGAGTCCTTAAAAAGTAATAAAGAGATCGCTTGTGGCGGGTAGAACCGGGATCGGTGGATACAACCGGTGGAAGCGACGGAAACTATCTTCGCGGATCCGACACTCGCAACACCAGCTGGGAATGTTTATTGCATTCCATCGTCAAATAGTAAGGGTGCCAGAGAAATTAATTACTGACAGCACTACGCCGCACCCGGAGACTATCGGTATTGCGCTGTTGACCGGCGACCCGAAAAAAGCGATCATCCGACTTTCAGGACCGATGATCGTCGCCATGCTCCTGATGTCGACCTACAATATCGTGAACGCTATCTGGGTCGCAGGGCTCGGTTCCGACGCCCTTGCCGCTGTCGGGTTCATCACTCCCCTTTTTCTGATCCTTGTCGGTCTTGGCGTCGGGATCGGCGCTGGTGTGACTTCCGCAATCGCCCGACGGATTGGCGCAGGGGACCGGGAAGGTGCCACCAGCACCGCCGTCCATGCACTCCTCATCACGTTCATCCTTTCCGTCATCCTCACCATCCCCCTATGCCTGCTGGCAGAACCGCTCGCACTCCTCTTCGGGGCGGGAGCCACAGCTCATCTTGCCGCGGAATACGGAACGGTCGTCTTTGCCGGAACCGTGCTCATCCTGTTCTCAAATATTGCGTATTCGATCCTCAGGGCTGAAGGGGATTCAAAGAGGACGATGTATGTCATGTGCGCATCCTCCATCCTGAACATGATCCTGGATCCGATCCTGATCTACCAGATGGGCATGGGCATCTCCGGGGCGGCGTGGGGGATGGTAATCTCACTCTGCCTTGTCTGTCTCGTCCTCCTATACTGGTTCTTTGTGAAAAAGGACACTTACATCGCGCTCAGTGGGCGGAATTTCTCGTTTGACAGACAGAAAGTACGTGATATATTAGGGGTCGGACTCCCGGCAAGCATGGAATTTTTCCTGATGGCAATCATCTCGATCATCATCAACGCGATGCTGGTCCTTGTTGCCGGGACAGATGCGGTGGCGGTTTATACTGCCGGCTGGCGTGTGGTAATCTTTGCGATCATCCCGATGGCAGCCATCGGGACTGCGGTCGTGTCAGTTGCCGGTGCCGCGTATGGTGCCCGGCTGTTCAAAAAACTTCCGGTCATCCATACGTTCTCGGTCACGCTGGGAATCGTCATTGCGATCTGCACGAGTCTTGTCACCTGGCTTTTTTCCAACCAGATCGCCCTCATCTTCTCCTATTCCCCCGAGAGCATTCACCTTGCCCCGTCCATCGCGGCATTTCTCGGGATCATGTGCTTCTTCTACCCGTTCGTCCCGCCGGGTATCATGTCCGGCGCGCTTTTCCAGGGTGTGGGTAAAGGAGTGACATCACTCGTGATCAACGTTTTCCGGAACCTTGTCTTCATCGCGCTCTTCGCGTACCTCTTCGGGATCGTGTGGGGGATGGGGGAGCATGGCGTCTGGATAGGACTTGTCGTGGGAGATATCCTTGGCGGCACACTCGGATTTATCTGGGCACGGATCTACATCTCCCGGCTCATCGCGTTCCATTAAACGGGTGCCCGACGGTGCCGTGCGCTGACCCGGTGTCTGGCAGTCACCGGGAGATCACCACGTTCCCCGCAGCCGGGACTAAAAAACGATATCAGCAACCACACACTAACACTACAGGAAGAACGGGTTGCCTGACCGCGAACGGTGGGCGGTGTATCCAATCCTCCGGTTGATCTCACGTGAGATCCTGATAACCGATTCCATGGGGAGAACACGAACAGATGATCTTTGCTCCGGTAGATTTTGTACTCCATATCGATACGTCCCTCGCACAGATGTCCGGGGAACTGGGTCTGTTCATCTATGTCGTGTTATTCTTCATCATCTTTTGCGAGACGGGTCTTGTCGTCTTTCCCTTTCTGCCCGGGGACTCCCTCCTCTTTATTGCAGGTGCACTTGCCGGCACAGGTCACCTCTCCCTGCCCTTGTTACTCGCGGTGACAGCAATCGCCGCGATTGCCGGGGATACCGTCAACTTCTGGATCGGGCGGTACGCGGGGACAAAGATCGTGAACGGTCGGTTGAGCGCGTTTGTTAAAGGCGAATGGATCGACAAGACCCGGACTTTTTACGAAAAGTATGGCGGCGCAACCATCGTTGTCGCACGGTTTGTGCCGTACGTGCGGACGTTTGCACCGTTCCTCGCCGGGGTTGGCGAGATGCATTACACGTCGTTTCTTCTGTATAACGTGATCGGAGGACTGCTCTGGACCTGCGGGCTCATTCTCGGTGGATTTTTTATCGGGAACATTCCGATCGTTCAGGATCATATCTCCCTTCTGATGTGGCTCGTGCTCTTCCTCTGTATTATCGCGCTTGCAATGGTAGGGAAGACCGTTCTGTCCGTCGCGCTGCATAAGAAAGAACCGTAAAACCTCCGCTTCCGTCGGGAACCACGTTCTCCGCGAATGCTCTATGTACCTCATGAAAATCTCCCGCAAAGTGCCCTTTGAACATGAGTTCCCATCGAGGACCCGGTCGCCATCCGGCGCTTCGGCATAAAACGCGCATAGTTTTCCCATGAAAACCAGCACACCGTTTTCTACTGTACAGGTATTTGAGTCCGTGCGTCGATCATTGTTACAAAAGGCTGCATGTTGACTATCCCGGCGTTCATTCAACCCGTCATCGTTGTCGGTGCATCCCGACACGCTGCCTGACGAGAATTTCGAATACTAACAAGTGTTCATGGCGAGTTTGCCACAGGCGCTCATGGATATACGGTACCTATAGCAGGACGAGTGAACGATTTTCTTTGGTATCGGACCCATTGGATGTGAGGGTATAGTACATCAGAATTGAAGTTGAATTGATTCTGAATGCTGTGACCGGATCAGTGTGCAAGAAAAAAGGCGGTCAATAGGGGAGTCAAGGGCAGTGCGGATTTCATGCACAGGACAATCACCGTCTTAAAACCAGATGTTCAGGAGTGCAAGGATCGAAATAAATACCCGGATCGTATGATGACAACCGGAAATGATTCTGGCGACAACGCAGGTTCCTCTAGAGGACAGTTCGCTGTTTTCATGCCGTATGATTGATCTATCCGGATCGTGCGGGGAGACGGGTAAGACCCCACCGGAGACCATAAAGACCTAAAAACCCGTTGACTCTTTTCATGTAGTTCTGAGATCTCTGTCGTTCCATCAGCCGGTATATCGGATAAACATTTATATAACACAGGTGTAAAAAGATGTGTAATGACTTTATCGCGGCTGAATTCCTTCTTTGCCGCTCATGACAGCAGTGGATTGAGAACACACCACGCTGCGATCCACAGGGATTGCACGCGATGCAGCCCGAAGGTACGTGACGCACACTTCCGGGAGAATCTGATAAAACACGTATGCCAATCAGGATTAGTGCGTTGTTATTTCTGCTGGAGAACTAGGTGATGAATACTGATCCGCCAGGCACTGATGATGAGAGTATTGATGTGTTCGTGCTCTGTGGTACCTCTTCTGACGCCACACTGCTCGGGCAGAAACTTGTTCCTCATGGATACCGTGTAACATTTTTCGATGATCGCGATCAGCTGGAAGATACTATCCGCATGGGAAAACCCAATCTTCTTATCTGTGATGCGACATCACATGACCCTGATGGGTACGAGCTCTGCCGGGAACTCAAGGCGGACGAGGATCTCTGGCAGATCCCGGTACTCCTGATTACGGGTGTATCGAACCTTGCCGATCTTTTAAAGGTCCTGGATTCCAACGCGGACAATTTTATCACGCAGCCCTTTGACCTCTCGTACCTCCTTCCCCTCATCGAAGGGATGATCGCAGACCGGGTTGAACGCCCGGATCCGGATAAGCTCAAGACCAAGTTCAAGATCCTGCACGATGATCATGAGTACGTCATCATGGCAGATCGCCGGAAGTTGCTCGAATTTCTCCTCTCCTCCTACGAGCTGGCGGTCAACCGGGCACATGCCCTTCTCTACAAAGAGAGAGAGTATGAACATCTCGCACAGGATCTTGAACGGCAGGTAAAATCGCGGACACAAGCGCTTGCGGATGATGTCGAACGACTCGAAGGCACGGTGAAGGAACAGGCACGCACACTTGCCCAGAATACAAAAGAGATCCGCGAACAGGCAGTGCTGGAGAAGAACCTTCGCACACAGGTACAGGAGTATGAAACCGCCATCTCCCGCCACACCGCCAGCCTGACTGAGGTCAGAAGCGAACTGGATCAGGTGAAGGTGCGATATGCCGCAGCGGAAGAGAAGATTTCCGTACTCGTGCAGGAGAAAGACGGGATCGAACAGTCACTCACCCGCGACCTTGATGGACTCCGGACGGAACGGGACGGTATCAGCACCGAACTTGACACGACGAAACGGGAACTCCAGGAGGCACTAAGCCAGATCCAATCCCACGAAGTCCGACATGCAGACCTGACCCGGGAGAAGGAAAAGTCCGAGAGTGCCGTGCGTTCCTATATGGTAGAGATTGCCGGATTACAACGAGCATACAAAGAACTCCAGGAACGGGCTGCTCTGGCAGAAAAGAACCTGCAGGATCTAACAGCAGCAAAGACGGAATCCGAAGAGCGTTTCCAACAGAAACTGGCTGCGTTGACCGGTGAACTGCAGCAGCGGGATGCTGAGCTGTCGGAACAGAGTGCAACCCTGGATACCAATGCACAGCAGCTCTCCGCCTACAAAGAGCAGGTTCGCTCACGGTTGCAGGAGATGGAGAAGAGAGAAGCAACACTCAACGCAGAAAAAGAGGGTCTGAAGGATCAGCGGGATGCCCTGCAGGAGAAGATCGATACGACCACCGCTGCCTTGGGTGCAGAACGGGAGAAGAATGCCGCTCTCGCAAAAGAGTATGAGAACGTCACGAGCGCGCATGAGCAGCTTGGAGAAAAACTCCATACGGTCATCCGCCAGGTAGCGATCGCCGAGACTGCCCTTGAAGAGGAGAAGCAGCTGCGCTTCGCTTCCGAGAAGAACGCAAAGGAGGCGTTGCAAGCCAAGGATATCGCAGTGCAGTCCCATGAAGCATTGCTTGCGAACCTGAATGACGACGTAAAATCCTACGCCGATAAACTTGCACGCGCGTGTAGTGAACGCGACAATGCCATCGCTACCACTCGGAAACTGGAGGATGATCTCAATGCGGTGGTTCTCGAGATGGCAGAAAAAGAGCAGGCGGTTATCACACTCACTCGCGACATGGACGAACTACGGGCGTTCCTTGCAACTGAACAACAGGAGCACAGGGAGATCGATGAGCGTCTCGAGACAGAGAAGGAATTACGCCTTGTCGCAGAAAAAACTGCATCTGAAGCGTTAAGCGCCAAAAACGCAGCAATTCAGGAGCACGAATCACACGTCGCGAACCTGAATGCTGACGTTAAAGATTACACAGACAAACTCGCGCTCGCGCTTCAGGAACAGGATTCGGCTACCGCCACCATCCGGAAACTGGAGGAGGAACTCAATGCGGTAGTTCTCGACCAGGCTGAAAAAGAGCAGGTGGTTATCACACTCACTCGCGACATAGACGAACTCCGGGCACTCCTTGCAAATGAACAACAGGAACACAGGGAGATCAATGAGCGTCTCGAGGCAGAGAAGGAATTGCGCCTTGTCGCGGAGAAGAATACTCTAGAAGTGTTAAGAGCCAAAGACGCAGCTGATCAGGCACACGAAGCATTGATTGCGAACCTGAATGCTGATATGCAAGCCCACGCAGACAAACTCGCGCTCGCGCTCCAGGAACGGGACTCGACTACCGCTACCATCAGGAAACTGGAGGATGAACTCAATGCGGTAGTTCTCGACCAGGCTGAAAAAGAGCAGGTGATTGTCTCACTCACACGCGACATGAACGAATTCCGGGCAATCCTCGCAACTGAACAACAGGAACACAGGGAGGTCGATGAGCGTCTCGAGGCGGAGACAGAACTGCGCCTCGTTGCGGAGAAGAATGCAACGGAAGCTGTGCTCGCGAAAGACGCAGCTGCCCAGGCGCACGAAGCACTGCTTGCGAACCTGAATGCAGAAATAAAAGCCAATGTGGACAAACTCGCGCTCGCATACGAGGAGCGGGACTCGGCTACCGCCACCATCCGGAAACTGGAAGAAGATCTCCATGCGGCGGGTCTCGACAAGGCAGAGAAAGAGGAGTCCGTAGTCACACTCACACGTGACATAGACGGACTACGGGTGCACCTTGCAACCGAACAGCAGGAACGGGAACGTTTACAAAAGAGACTGGAGAGAGAGACGGCACTCCGTCTCATCGCGGAGAAGAATGCAACAGAAGCGTTAACCACCAAAGATGCCGCAACTCAGGCACATGAAGCTCTGCTCGTGAACCTGCATGCAGAGATAACTGCCTACAAGGATAAACTCGCTCTTGCCTGCCAGGAGCGGGACTCTGCAACTGCTGCAATCCATACACTGGAGGAGGATCTCAATGCGGTGGTTCTCGACCAATCCGAGAAAAAGCAGGCGGTCATCACGCTCACTCGCGATATGGACGAACTCCGGGTACTCCTTGCGACAACACAGCAGGAGCGAACCGAAACCGCAGAGCGCCTGGAGGTGGAGCGCGCCGAAAAGATGGTACTCGAAGAGCGCCTCCGCTTACTCGCAGATGAGACGATGGAAAAAACCGATCATCTTGTATCCAGCGCTCAACAACTCAGCGAAACCCTCGAGCAGGAAGTAGCCCTACGGGAATCGATCGAACAGAAACTCGAAAAAACCACAGAAGAAACGTCTGCACAAAAAGAAGCATTCCAGGCTCTCACGCGGGATTTCACCGGGTTACAGACCGGGTACAACGAAGCGCAGGACAAACTGCGCGCGATGGGGGATCTTCTGGAAACGGAGAAGCAGGCAAAAGTCCTGATTGAACAGCGCCTGCATACGATCACTGAAGAGAAGGCGCACGAACATGATAGCCTGGTGACAAAACTTCAGGCACTTACAACCGCTCTTGAGGAGGGCGTTGCGCTCCAGAAGTCGCTGGGGTACCAACTCAAAACAGCCGAAGATGCCAGAAAACAAAGAGATGTGGAATGTGCAGCGCTGAAAAAAGAGTTAGACCAGGTACATGCGGTATTCGATATGAAAGCCGATGAATTACTGGAGGCACATGAACAACTCGCAGAGGTACGGGCAGCACTCCAGCGGCAAAAGACCCAGGTTGCACCCACCACCCCACCTGGTGCCGGAGATGCGGGTCTCGCACACGTGCCCGGGGTAAAAGACCGGGCACCGCCACGGGTGATCGAACCGGAACGGAGCATGCCACCGCGTACCGATCACGACCTGGTTCCACATCACCCGGTGCTTGTGCAGAAGAGACCCGCGACTTCTCCCGTAAATGCACCTGCTGAAAACCCCCCGACAGTCATCCGGAACCTGGAGGATCTCTTTGAGGATGATCCGGATATGGATATCAGCGAGCTTCCTGATGCGACGATTGAACCGGCACTCCTCACGGGCATGCCAAAAACCGACACCGGTCACGGACCTGTGACAGTGAGGGATGCCGGTGAACCTGAAACACAAACCAAAGCACAGGGCACATCCAGTGAAGAACCGGACACATCACCCGGTGCTGAAGCGCCGGAGACCCCCACAACCACGGAACCCACTCCTGCAATACCCGCACCTGGTACGGGTGATGGTTCTGAATTGGATGACGAAGATATCCCCCCGGATTCAAACGATATCACAGATACAGAACCGGAGGTGAACGTGACCGAGATCGGCACGCTGGACGAGTATGGCATCTCCACAGCCCAGGGCACCGCGCCGTTCAATCGCCGGCAATGGTTTGATCTCGTCAAATGGGCGCACTCGGAACCATCGCTCTCGCGGGATGACAAACTCAGGATCGTCAGGCTGGGTCGGTTGATCCAGACAGGCAGACGGCTCCGCCCGAAACAGGAAGAACAAGTGGCGGAACTCGTCTCGCTTGCCTACTCGCTGGGGTACAAACCCCGGTGAGGGATCTTTTTTTTCAGGGATTTTTTGGTACTATCCAAAGGGGAATTTCCCCTTTATTTCCGCGCAATCGTGATATAACCCGAATGGCACACGCTCGTGGACGGGCGCGTCCCCCGTTTCGACCGGGTCATCTCGCGCTCGATTAACTCGTGCGTGTGAACCTCACCAAATCGTTCCTGTGCGGCATCGACAACGATCGCCATCTGCTCCAAGAACGGCGTGTAACAGGCAAGATACCCCCCGGCGCGCAGGAGGGAATGGGCATGTGCCACATATTCGGGTGCAATCTGCATATCCAGATGGACGACGTCAAACGTACCGGTTGCCGTCAGCACATCCGCAGCGATCGCCTCGACATTGTCGAGTTTCGCTTCCCGGATATTCTTCTCTGCCAGCGCTGAAAAATCCGGGCGGACCTCATACGTCTTCACACTCGAGGCAATCCCGCCAAAAAAGATCGCGGCAATCCCGCTGCCTGTACCTGCATCCAGCACCGCATCCCGGTTACTCATCCCGGTATACGCGATGACGAGCCCGATATCCTTCGGGAGCATGGGCGCGCCGGACCGTTTGCCGTGCGTGAAGAAATCCGTCGGACGGGGCACGCGTAACGTGAACTGCGCACCCGTGTGGGTGGTAAAGACCTCCCCTGCCTCAGCTCCAACAACCGGCATCAGGTCCAGTTGTCCCTTATCCGTGGAGAGTGTCCCGGCACCAGCCCGGACAAAAAACTCCCTGCCCTCACCCACCAAAAGAACGCGATCGCCTGGTTCGATCATGGCGCTGTCAGTTTCATGATGGCTTCAGCGATGTCGCCTTTGCACGCGATAAGCACTTCCTTTGCCTTGTCCAAAGGAACGTTTGCCTGCGACGCCACGAGGGTCACATCCTCCTCGGGGATCTTGGGTGCTGCCTCTTCAAACCGGCATTGCCCGTTGATCTGGTACGTGGTAACGCCCTGCATGGTCATCGCCTGGACATCGGCATTCCCGAAGATATAATTCCCGTACGGGGTCTTGATCACAATACTCTCTACGTCTTCAATCTGCTCGACCTGCATGCCGAGCTTCTTCATCATCGCCTTCATCTGGCGTGGGTTGATATTTCCCGGAAGCATCCTTCTCACTCCCCTGTCGTACTCTTACCGCTACTCCATAATTAAATGCAAGCATCTCATCACCCGAAATCTGGGCAGCTCCGCAGGCGACGAGCCGGTCGTTTGCGGTAACAACGATCACATCATCCCCCGCGCGGATGGTGGGATCTGCCGCGATCACGTGTTTTGCAAAGGCATTCTTTCCTTTGGCAACAAATTCTGCCACATCGTCCCGGATGACCACCCGGTAGCCGGGCGCGGGCAGGACTGCCTGTAACCGTCGTGCCCCGTCAATACCGAGCGTAAGACGCCCGTCAGAAGCCCGGACCGTGGCGAGGCGTGCCCCGTTGTACAACACCTGCCGGATACGCCCGGTGGTCGAGAAGATGAACGTGCACTTTTCAGGAAAGAGCCCAACCCCGCAGAGATGACCGAACTGGTAATCAGCGATGGTCTGGACTCTTCGCAGCAAACTGTTCTCCGAGTATTGTGTTGACACGGCAGATAAACTCCTGTTCCGCGGTTTTTGGTACATATGCACCGGCTGCAATCTTATGCCCGCCGCCCCCGCCACCATATTCAGCCGAGGCGTCACTCACCGCCTTCTGGAGATCGATCCCTCTCTCTACCACCCGCTCGGTGGTGCGCATCGAGACCTTCGTGAGGTTCGGATCTTCGGGCACCTCGCACATGACAAGGATGGGTTTCTGGCTGTTCAGTTTCGAGAGCGCCATCCCTGCTCCAATCCCAACGATTGTATCCGGGAACCGGTTCCCGACATGAAGGTACTGGAGGTGCTCGATCTCCATCACTCCAGTATCGAGAATATACTGGAGCAGGTCGCGGATGATCGCCCGGTGGTTGTTCAGCATGTGCTCCGCTTCCCGGTAAGCGGCGCCCCGGTCGCCCCGTAGGATCGCGCCCCCGATCGCGGGTTTTGCCCAGCGCCCGCAGGCGTTTAAGACCGTGGCGTATTCCTGTGCGTTGCGGAGCGGAGTCCGGGGGATCTCGTCGGGAAATCCATAGGTCTCCGCGTGCAGGCGGTCAACGCTCTCCCCCTGATCGATTAACTGGCGGGCAAGCCCGGTGATGATCGCCCGTTTGTCGTCCTGATCTAGTTCTTCCCAGACGAGCAACCTCCCACCATCTGCCTGCTGCTGGATGCCAAGGCGTTTTAAGAACTTCTTGGCGCCTTCAGGATTGTTACTGATGCCCCGGACAAACGGGTCATCATTGTACGCAAGCGAGAGATATACCGGGCGCGTTGCGGTGCCGTAACAGTTGAGGTCACGTTTACGGACTTCAACATTCCCATAGCGTACCCCGTCTTCGACAATGATATCCCGTGCCGGACCGACAAGCCCGCACTTTTCCCGCGCCATCATGTCCCCGACATTACCGATCACCGCAAGCTTGGCAAGATCGATATTGACCTCATCCAGTTCTTTGGCGATGAGATAGGAGACACCGGCTGCACTCATGCGGGAGTACCCGTAGGGCAGGCAGTTCACCTGAGTATACTGGCGGGTGACCGGCTGACTGACGTGGTGGTCAACAATGATCACCTCTTTTTCCTTAAGCCCCCGGGCTTCCATGAGGTTCTGTTGCCCGGCGCCCAGATCACTGAAAATCTTAAGGGAATCATCAGCGGGAACCTGAGGCATCGTGAGCGGTTCGAGCTGGCGGACAAAGACCGAACGGACCGGGATCTCCTGCCGGGAGATTGCCTGGGAGAGAATCGCCTCACAGGCAATGCCATCCGCATCGATGTGGGAGATGATGGTAATTTCCTGTGCTGCCGAGATCTGCTCTGCGGCTGCCTTTACATCATCACAAAAACCCATTACCTATTATTTATGGAGTCCATACAGATGAAATGTGCTGGGTATGGAACCGGACCGGATTACAGGATTTGTTGAATCGGGACTTGTCACCCCCGAACGGATGCGGGTCGTGGAGAAGAACGCGTGCTCGCTGGGGGTGACCGAACTCCAGTTGATGGAGAGTGCAGGAAGCGCTCTTGCCCGTATCGTAGGGGATCTTCACCCGGCGCGGATCCTTGTGCTTTGCGGGAGTGGCAATAACGGCGGCGACGGGATGGTCGCTGCCCGTCATCTCCAGAAGGAGACAACAACCGATGTCTGTTATCTTGATGCCGGTCCCCGGTCATCGTCCCCTTCACTCCAGCTCGCAGCGCTGAAGCACTGTCGGGTCGGGCTCCATCCGATTTTATCCCGCGATGATCTGCCTCCGCTCGAAGGGCTCTTTTCCCATGCGGATGTGATCCTCGATGCGCTCTTAGGTATCGGGGCTCACGGTACACTCCGGGAACCACTCATATCGATTGTATCTCTGGCAAATGCCTCCGGTGCCAGGATCATTGCGGCTGCTGTCCCCACTCCAGGGATGCGGGTGGATCGGGTCTGCGCGTTCCATCGCCCGAAGGTTGCCGGATCGACCGTGAT
>JAQTSH010000156.1 GCA_028711405.1 Methanoregula sp. | reverse complement strand
CGGAAGTGCCCGCGTTGCCATCATATCCCCCCGACCGAGGCGTCAAAAGACAGGCGTTGGAGGAGTCCGCACCCCGACAAATAATGCGAACGGACGAACACTTCAACCATTCATTTCCCCTCATAAAGGGAACCCCGGAAATACCTTAAACGAGCAAACCGAACACCAGAATATGAGGTTTAAGTGGAAAACTTTAACTTATAGTAAAAGTCAATTAAACATGTGCATACGACAGTGGGGCGATGCCTCTCACACTAATGTTCTTTTTGAATTGTGCACACGGTGAAGATGTATGAAACGACTCTACGTAACACGTGAAACTATCGCAACCGGGAAACACCAGACCGGTTGTGACCGCAGAGGAAAGCATTGTGAAGAAGGAGGACTCAAGGTCTTTTCCGGGGAGGGATGCTCATGCAAACCATGGTAATGACCCCACCGCTAACAATAGATCTTGTTAACCACAACAATGTCAAAATCATTACACGAGCAGGGTCACTTAGAGCATTCCCTGTTCACGGTAAAAGGTTATTGCTGTCAGAAACCGGTGATCCCCTGGACAGCAGGATACCCGTTCATCATCAAGGGAGCGGATGCCCTGCCCTGCCGGAACCCCGGATGGAACCCTCACAGGTGACACCATGACAGAAACACCCCGTCGCACATTTACGCGGGGCAGGGCGGTGGAATACACAGCACACACCCTTCTTTCCACACGGGGGTACCAGGTATTCCGGTGCTCCGGGTCGCAGTCGCCGGTAGACCTGATCGCTTGGAGCCACGAGGGGCACCCGGCGCTGATCAAGACCGAACGCGCCAGGATATCGGTTGGCAGTGCCGCACAGGTTGCGAAACGGTATCGCGGGGACCTGGATGCTCTCCGCACCGTCATACTACCCCGGCTCGCGCTCGTGCAGTTGTGGATATTATCCCCTCCGGATGGATTGTGGCGGTTTTTTACCGTGTTCCCCGGCGGTATAGCGGAGGCGTCGGAATGCCCATAATCGCTCATACCCGCCGGGAGCGTGGATCGCCATCCCTTTCAGGATATAGCGGAGGTAGCAGAATGCCCCTAATCTCTCGTGACTGCCTCCACGGTACATTCCATCCCGGTTATCCCGTCTGCGGCAACCGGTTCTGGTACCAGGAGGCTGGGTACGGCAAATGCAGGGATTCTGGCGTGAAGGTCACGACCACCGGGGATACAGAACCGTGCCGGGCAACGCCGGGGGTGCAACGCACATGACAAGCGAGGTCATCAACGCTACCCGCGTACTCTTCGCGCCGGATCAGGTTGTTGAAGTCCGCGCTTTCAGTGACGAAGGCGTCGCAAGCGGCTACTTTGACTCCCCGGAAGAACTGGAAAAGAAGGTGGCGGCACTGGACTCCCTGCACCATGTACAGGGCATCTATGTCACGTTAAACGAAGTAAACCCATCGCTCTTCTCCCGGCGGGCGAACCGGATCAAGATGCGCCTCGGCAAAAAGGATGCTGCCACGGCGGACAGCGATATCTCACGGAGGCGGTGGTTCCCGGTGGACGTAGATCCCTGCCGACCATCAGGAGTATCCTCGACGGAAAAAGAACATGAATGCGCAATTGCAACCGCCCGGCGGGTGGCTGCGTTCCTGGCGGAGAAAGGCTTTCCCGCACCCATCCTTGCGGATTCGGGCAACGGGGCGCACCTGCTGTACCGCATCGACCAGCCAAACGACGACACGAGCCGGTTGATCGTAAAGCGCTGCCTCGAAGTACTCGATACCCTATTCTCAGACGATCAGGCAACGGTCGACACGGCGAACTTCAACGCAGCCCGGATCTGGAAACTCTACGGCACGATGAGCCGGAAGGGAGACACCACAAAAGACCGACCGCACCGGCGATCAGCGATCATTGATGCTCCACCGGAACCTGCGATTGTCGGGAGGGATCAGCTTGAACTGCTTGCGGGTATGCTGCCGACCATGCCGGTAACACCTGATGCAGGCAACCCGTCTCACGGGCACCCGATTGTGCTCAGCCAGTGGCTTGCCAATCACGGCATCGGCGTGAATGCTGAAAAGCCATACGAAGGCGGGACGCTCTACCAGCTCGATGAGTGCCCGTTCTCGGACACGCACAAAGACGGCGCGTATGCGATACAGTTCCCGAACGGTGCGTGCTATGCCGGCTGCCACCATACCACCTGCGGCAACGGGAAGCAACGGTGGCAGGAACTCCGGGAGCGGTATGAACCGTCACAAGAGAAAGCCATCCCACCGTCGCAGAAGAAGGCAACCCCGCCACGGGCACCGCCCGGTGTACCGCCAGTTCCGGTAATGGCAGAACTGCCGGGTAAAGAAGCAGCACTTGCCATACTCCGGCAGGGCAACCCGAAACAGGAGATGCTCCGTACGTTTGCCCTTGACCACGAAGGTGACGAAACCGTCGCCGAATGCCTGATCCTCTCGCTCGCGTCACGGGCAGTCCTGAACACGAACGGCTTGCACGTCTCGGTCACAGGCGAGAGCGGGAAGGGCAAGAGCCATGCGTTTGCAACCTTCCTCCAGCAGGTACCGGAACGGTTCCGGCTCGACGGCGCGATGTCCAACAAGGCGCTGTTCTACATCGACGAATTGCTGGCAGGATCAGTGATCGTGCTCGACGACACCAGCCTGTCGGAAGACATGGCAGAGATTCTCAAGGGTGTGACCACCTCATTCCGGAAACCGTTCATTTACCGGACGGTGAACAAGGACCGTCGGGGAATCAACTGCACCATCCCTGAGCGATGCGTCTGGTGGGCGGCGAAGGTCGAAGGTTCTGGCGATGACCAGGTATTCAACCGGATGCTCACCTGCTGGATCGATGATTCAGCGAAACAGGACGACCGGGTCCTGACCCGTGTCCTCGAAGAGAGTGCCACCTGTCCCGATCACGGGATGCAGGAGCGCCCGGAGGTGCTGATCTGCCGGGCAATCTGGGAACTCGTCGGGCAGGAACCGCTCCACGTTGTCATCCCGTACGCGACTCGGATCCGGTTCCAGGTGATGGACAACCGGCGCAACCCGGGCATGCTCCTCGACCTCATCAAGGCACATGCTGTCCTTATGGCGCAGCAACGCGAGCGGCAGGTGTACGATGGCGTAGCCTGTATCACGGCAACCCGCGAGGACTTCGATGCGGCTATGCGGCTGTACGGGCTCTTAAACGGAACGGACGGCGGGCAGGGCACGAAACTGACAAGGAAGGAGTCGAATCTCGTAGAGGTTATCGCGAATCTTAAGTGGGCAGAGTTTACCATTCCGATGCTCCAGAAGGAGACCGGGCTGTCGAATGCAGCATTACATAAACTGATGCACGGATACGCAAGCCGGGGGGCAACCTACACCGGGCTATTGGAAAAGTGCCCGGCAATTGCGTACACTGACCGCACGGTTGTTGCTGACGATGAGATGACCGGCGCATCGACCCGTCGCCGGACAAATGCCTACACCTTTGACCAGGGGTTATACCATCAGTGGTGTTTTGGTGGAGCAGTATGGTTTGATGATGACCCGGTGCCAACACAGAGCCCGGACAACACCACCAATCCTTCTGCACTTCTGCAATCCTTCCGCAGTCCTTCCGCAGGTGCAGAAGGACAAAAAAACGAAAATTCAAGCGCCGATCTGAGAACAACGAGTAATCATACACATATATGTTTTAATGATCACGTATCCTTCCGCAATCCGGATCTCACGAAAGGGGTTGATCCTACACCATCTTGTGATCCATTGTTTACTTGTGTGATTGGAAATGCAGAAGGGCACGATCAGAAAACTGACAAACGGTCAATAAATGGAGATTTAGAACAAGATAAGCCCCGGATAGCCCTTCTGCACGTGCAGAAGGATGCAGTAGGACAGCCCCAAAATGCAGAAGGTGCGGAAGGACACCACAACCCGATCCATGCGGTTGACTACAAACGCCTTCTGTGCCCGGAACCTCACGTTCCCTGTTTCTCATGCGGGAAGAACGGTTCATGGTACGTGGAGAAGCTGACTGCTGAACGGAAAGCCAGACCAACGGATCAACAGGCAGCCCGCCGGGTATGCCGGAAGTGTTATGACGTTGCCGTTCGCAGGGACCGGGCTGCGTCTCCCCCCCTGCCCGGTGTCATCGATCTTGTGGGAATGGAAAGACATTCCCCAAACATCGGGAAGTGTTCAGTCTGTAACCTGGGTGCTGCGACCTACCTTTCCGAGCAGTCGGGTGTGAAACTCTGCGAAGCGTGTCACAGCCGGGAAGTGCAGCGGCAGTGCCACAAACCCGAGGTGCCCGTATGAACGGCAGCCCTTTCTTGAAACGGTGCTACCCGGCACGACCGGAGGTATCCGCATGATCGGGACATTCCGCAGTGTCTACAGCAAATTAAAAACATTGCTGTTCGGAGCCACAACCGAACCGGCTGATACACCTGCCGTCTCGGCACCGGCTCTGGTTCTGTCAAAGGAGCGCACCAGTTCGCCGGTACTCGTAGCGGATAGTCCCGCTCTGACTGGTGAGAATCTCAATGCAGAGCCGGAGAGCCCTGCCCCGGAGGTCCTGGTCGTGCCCGAATCTGCCACCGTTACAACGGTTTCAGAGGCGTGGTCGGTACGGACATACGTTGATCCCGTCTTTGTGAAAGTAGGCAGGATATATCTCGATGCCGGCGATCTCATCATCCGGTCTGACCGGGACTCACGGGGATTTCTCCTGTCAAAAGAAGATATTGAACTGGCATTTGCCGGAGAGTCTGGAACAATACAGCTCATGGACCTGACAGCAACCGTCGGGACCGCCCACCTCTCCACATCCGGACTGGCGCTGAATATGGTCATCGATCAGCAGTTACACACCGTGCCGCTGCGATCGCTCA
>JAQTSH010000155.1 GCA_028711405.1 Methanoregula sp. | reverse complement strand
CGGCTGGGGCTTATGACCTTCATTGTAAAAAAAAAGGTTCTTCTCCAGATTTAGGATGACATCAACTCGGCGTTCGCACATATTCAAACCTAGTATTTCAGATTCTATACCATTGAGATCCTGCTCCCGCCAGGAGTCGTGAATGAAGAAATGGAGGCTTAGTTACATAACTGAGAAGATAATAGTTATATAGGATGAGTGCACCCAAAATCTCAATTGAACGTATTGGCAGCATACCTCTAATTTTGAATACCCTTAAAAAAATCAGGATTTATTGATCTTGTAAACGAGGAATTTCCCACCCATTAAACCTGGGAGGGTCTCCCTATTGGTGTGACTGTTGCAATCTGGATCTGTTATTTACTCACTCGAAATGATCATCGGATGTGTAAAGTCGAAGGATGGATACGTCCACGAGGTCAGATTGTCAGAGATTTTTTAAAAAAACCAATTTTTCAAAAATATTTTTCTGATGATCGATTAGCTCGGATTCTGGATAAATTCTCTGTTTCGGAGGACTGGAATTCGTTTGAAATGCGATTTAATGAGAGTTTCATACGGGTCTATGGAATCGACATGGATCGCATCCGGATAGACATGACAACAGCCAATTCCGGGGGATCGTAACTGAGGACGGAATCCTTCAATTTGGGAATTCGAAGGATGATCCAGATCGTCCTCAAATTAAGATCACTCTTGCAACGTTGGATTCGTTAGGAATTCCTTTTACCCTAAAATCCCGAACTTTTTAGGTACATGATTACTTAATCGAATGAGCAAAAACGGCAGAAAGAATCAAATAACGGTCAAAGGAGGCAATATCGTAATAAGTGATGATCTCATGTGCCTAAATCCAGTGGGAATTCAGGATGAAGTCGTGATAAAAAAATGGCACCAATTCTGCCCGCATAATGGCATGGCAAGAACGATCTGTAGGCATTTCCGCAAATTCTGGCGACTTGTCATGGTCATGGTAACACTGATGGTTTGCGGGTTCCTCTTTGCAGGTTTCGCAACTCTAAGAGTACCATCCATGAATGTATTCGCTCATTCGTCAGGGTCACGTGACCGGAACTCTTTGTTCAATTCAGCGGTGAATCCCTTGTAGATGCCAAGCCCGAGGATGATGACCGGTACAATCTCCAACCTGCCAAGCCACATAAGGAAGATAAAGATCCATTTGATCGAGACCGGACTTGCACTGCCGATGAATCCGGAACCGAGCCCGACATTCGAGAGCGCAGAGACGATCTCGAAGACTACCTCCTCCAGCCGGAAGGCGGTCATGTACAGGTGGAGGCAGGCGATCGTCGCGATAAAGATTGTGATCACGTAGAGCGCAATGACGAGCATGTTTTTTGAGATCTCAAGATCCGAGATCTCTTTTGACAGGGTGCGCCCCTCGTACCGGAACGGCACGATGACCCGGCTGCTGACAAAAAAACGGCGGAACCACCATTTCACACCGGTATATGCGAGCGCGACCCGGTTCACTTTGATCCCACCGGCAGTACTTCCTATTGCGCCGCCGATGAACATCATCATCGTCACGATCGCAATCGGGATCGCTGCCCAGTGGTGCAGGTTAGCATTCTGGAGCCCGCAGGTGCAGAGTCCCGAGACTGCGATAAAGACACCCTGCCGGAATGCGGTAGCGATGGACATGCTGCCGAAGATATAGAGATCCAGTGAGACAATGATCGAGCTCACGAATGCGATCCCAAGAAGAATACGCACGGTCTGGTCCCGGAACATGTTGGCTATCTCACCGTGATACATCAGAAAGAAGACTTTGAACGGGATTGCACCCGCAATCATCACCGGGATGAGCAGAAGTTCAAGAAGGGGATTGTTATAATATGCCAGCCCGGCAGAATGAAGGGTGAATCCCCCGGTCGCGATGGCAACCATGACAAGGTTTGCCGAATCCCATAAAGGCACTCCGGAGAGCATGACAAGCCCGGTGAAGGCGCAGGTCAGAAAAAGATAGATCCGCCACATCCTTCGGCTTGTCGATTCGATATTGGGCATCATCCCCTGCGGTTTCTCTTCCGAACGGAAGAACTGAAAGAGCGAGATCCGTGTTTTCCTGCGGGTGGAGAGACCGAATGCGATGATACCGATGCCCCCAATCCATTGGGTGAAGGAGCGCCAGAAGAGGAGCGTCTTTGGGGTTGTGTCAAGTGTTGTGATCATTGTAAAGCCGGTGCCGGACCACCCGGACATCGCCTCAAAGAGGGCATCGGTGTAGGTCATATGCAAGCCAAAGACAAACGGGAGCGCACCGACAAGGGCGATCGCGAACCAGGATATCGCGACTGCCACAAGTGCCACAGACAAGGGCGGATCGATGTCCCGACCGGGGATGAGTGCGATGAGCCGGGAGAGCACGATGAAGATGACCGGGGCTGACGCCATCGGGAGGAGGAGATTCCATTCGCCAAAGATCGCAAGAACCACAAAGGGGACGAGCGAAGCAAACCCTAAAAAACCGAAGATCTTTCCCACATCATGGGCGATCAGGACGAGATGGTCGATGCGCTTCATCAGATAACCAAGGTTATTGTGCGGTAAAATGTGTTATGGGTATCGTTTGTGTCTGTGCACGGTATTCTACAACCGCTACATCATTTTCCGACTGTAATTTGTCGCATCGGCGGTGCAAGGAGATTTGAAAAAACAGTTTGTTTGTTTTTTTGTACACTGGATTGTTAGAGATGAAGACAGCTAATCTGTTATCATTCCGGTGAGCCGGCTGCTGCACGGTGCCAGTGGTTTACATCGTTCACCGGTGTGCACGTTTTAATGGATCCGGGGCTGAGTATTACTCACCTATGAGTAGCAACTGGAACGAGTCAGCCCCGCTCATTCTCCTGGCACTCATCTGTATCGCAACACTCGTTGTCTTCTGGTCGTTTCTGGACGTGGTCGTCCTTGCGATGTCCCTTGCGGTGGTGCTCCTACCCCTGCACCACTACTGTTCAAAGTATATGCGGCGCGGACTCTCGGCAGCGCTTGTCACGGTCACTATTCTCTGTATCTGTGTAGCCGGTTTTTTTTTTACGGTCAGCATCCTTTCTGCGAACAGTGATGTACTGAGTGAAATCAGTACTACGATCACCCACTGGATTGACAACCCGGCGACGAATCCGGATGTGTTCGGCATCCGGTTTGAACGCTCCCAGGTCTCCGGCTGGCTCGTAGCATCAAAGGCGTTCTTCGCCGGCTACTGGGAATCGATGATCGATTCCCTGCCGCTCATTCTCCTGAAACTGCTCATCTTCTTTTTGTCCCTCTATATCCTGTTGCTACACGGGGAACTATTGAAGAACCGGGTGCTGTCCCGTGTGCCGGTCGCACTGCAAGGGCATGTGCAGAGGATGTGTACGGTGACGGTTGATACCCTGTACGCGATCTATATTGTGCAGGTGGCGATCACCGCAATCACCTTTGTGGCAGCAATCCCGGTCTTTTTTATTCTCGGGTACGGACATATCTTGTTTTATTCGTTTCTCTGTGCCTTCTGCGAGCTCATTCCCGTCCTTGGATCATCGATTGTTTTTATCTTCATGGGCACCTATGCATTCTCCATGGGAGATATCCGGGGCGTGCTCCTCCTCTTCTTTTTGGGCTATATCGGAATCTCTGCACTTCCCGAACTATATCTCCGCCCGGTACTTATGGGACGACGCATCCGGATCCACCCGCTCATTATGCTCGTCGGGTTCTTCGGCGGGGTGATCACGATGGGTGTGACCGGGTTTGTCCTGGGTCCGGTCTTTATCGTCCTCTTCTTCACCGGATTACGGATCGTTCTTGACGAGCGAAGATCTGTGCAACAACCCCCGGAACCCCGGACTTCTTCCTGAATGATACGTCGTGATTCCGCACAGGCAGCGAGCAGGTGGATCTTTAGATAAAAACGACTATCGCAGAACCGATCTCCCGCAGATCGTCACATACCTGATCACATGACAGACACCAGGGAAGAAGAAGTGCAAACCCTTTGCCTCATGATAACACCCCGATAAACCGCAGATGGTGGAGCAGTGTTTTTGGCTAATTTACATGCGGTACCGGCAAAGACCGGCTCCCGAAGGGAACTCTCTTTGATCCGCCCGGACGGATTCCCGTTGCGGGAGAAATGAAACACTCCCTGTATTGATTCGAGTCCCGGGAAGTCCCCAACGCACCCATCCCCTGGTGGGAAGGTCACGCAAGGAACGCCCGGAAACACCGGCATTTTCTGATGGTGAGGTGCTCGTACAGGCGCTCCGTTCCAGGAGCGAGAACCTCCAATCCGACCCCCCCACACCACGGTGAGGGTTGTGTGGACCGGGAGGTGCAGGGGAATGGAAGGTCCCGGATATGAACAGGTGCCGGTTTTGATTGAAACTTCCCGGACACAAAGAACACCTGTCTCCTCCCCCGGCGGTTTCAGCGGCATTGACGATCAGGGGTTCCCGGACGAGCATTCATCCCAGGGAAAAATCAGTTTACTGCAACAGGACGGGTATAACACGATACCCGTCTTCAACTCAACCGATGCCAGACAGATAACGCCCCTGACCGGATAAACCGAAAAGAACAGTGAGAAAACCGCGTGCCGGTCTGCCGGAACATTCCACGCGTACGGGATTATACCCCCATCCGGCAGGGAAATACCGTGATTTTGTCGTATAAAAGAGAAAGCATTATACCTTATTTTCGATCACAGGTATTGAAGAGATGCTCAAGAACTATTTTGCCATGCCCGGGATCGTTAAATCGATGGGTCTTGTATTCGGCGATATTGGAACGAGTCCTATCTATACGTTCACCGCCATCTTTCTTCTGATCTCACCCACTCCGGATAATGTCATGGGCATTTTATCGCTCATCATCT
>JAQTSH010000154.1 GCA_028711405.1 Methanoregula sp. | reverse complement strand
GGTTAAAAATAGCACATGTGCTGAAGCCTTCCCCCTTATCCATGAGTACCTGTGGCGGCTCAGCCATGAACACTGCTATGGATATCTGTTTCCATGAGTTCCTGTGGCAAACCCGCCATGAACACTTGATGTGACTTTTTCCTTCATCTGTTCTTTCGGGTCTGTCAGTCACAGGAATGGCAGGTCGATGCTGCCGCCGCGCTGCATGGCGATATGAGCGATGGCAAGATCCTGGATAGCAAGTCCGGTGGAGTCAAAGACCGTGATCTCGCAGGGGCTTGTGCGCCGTTTCTTTCCGATGACAACTTCCCCAAGTGTTCCCTCTATATCTTCACGGGCGAATGTTCCGTTTGCGATGGGAACGTTGATCTCGCCGGAATGGATTGCCTGCGCGGGATCATCGACATAGACCGAAGCCCGGCGGAGGATTTCGGGATCGAGTTCCTGTTTTCCCGGGGCGTCTGCGCCGATCGCGTTGATGTGCGTGCCTTCATGGATCCATTCGCTCTTCACGATAGGTGATCGCGCTGGGGTTGTGGTGACGAGAAGATCACAGTCACATGCCTGCTCGAGCGTGACGCTGTGGCTCTCTTTAAGCCCGAGTCCAGCGGCGAAGGCTTCGGCTTTTTCCGGGTTCCGGCTCCACACCCGGACTTCCCGGATGATGAGTTCCTGCGCGATTGCCCGTACCTGCGCGGCAGCTTGCTGCCCGGTGCCCACGATGCCGAGCACGATCTCCTGTTTAGGGCAGAGGTATTTTGCGGCGACCGCTCCTGCGGCACCGGTCCGCAGGTTCGTGAGCCGGGTGGCGTTGAGGATTGCCGTTGGTGTGCCGGTAGCGATATCGAGGATGATCGTGAGTGCCATGACCGTGGGGAGTCCCAGGGCAGGGTTGCCGGGATGGACGTTCACCACCTTCACACCGGCGATGGATAAGGAGGGCAGGTATGCCGGCATCGTCCGGAAATCCCCCTGCGGCAGGGTGACGTACATCTTCGGGGGCATCTGGACACGGTTGTTGCCATGATCTGCAAATGCGGATTCCACCGCGTTGTTGACGAGAACGGGATCCAGATCCTGACCTGGATCCGGGAAGTACTGCATGGACGATTATCGCAGTTCAAGGGATTTAGAGATTTGTGCCGGGGAAGCGAAATTGAAGGAGATCTTTTGCGCCAGTATGGATTTGCCCAGGAAAACAGAAGTTGAAAGGAACTGTAAGGTACGAATAAAACACCCTGATATCTGCATCAGACAAACCGTTATGAAAATCGGCTTGCTGATTTTTATGCTAAATGTAGATGGTGATATTGTCAGTTGCTAAACGAACCGTGACTGGCAAAAACTAAAAAAAGCCCTAAATCAAAATTATGCATATTCCATCTCTTTTAAGGATTTTTCCGCCAGATCTTTCATGCGGGCAGAGATCCGTGTCGATGAGGAATAATCAATCGACTGCATCGCATTGGCGATCTCTGTCCCCAACACAAAGATAGCATACTTGTGCTCCATCTTGCTCTTGTGCAGCTGGGAGGGCGAGATCTTCAACGCGGTATATTGCGGGAATTTAAGTGCTGGATTAACCTCTATGAGATAATCCTTGACTTCATTGAGCATCTGGTGAAGGCTGATCAACTCTTCCTTATGCATGCTACCCCTCAAGACAGTAACATGGTAGATCTCTGCATAAATAAATTTGTGTCAGGGGTGAATTATATAGAGATCTTCATCAGACGGATGGACAAAGGACGCTTGATGATCCCTTTGAACTCCTTTGCCGCTACAAATTCCAGCCCTTTTCCTACCAGCCGGTCGAGCAGTTTCTGGTCAACCACCCGGTCAACGATCAACCCGGAAACTGGCACGTCCAGCGTCTCGACTGTCTTTTCTACCTCATCTGCCAGAATCTCCCGTATGACCGTCAGGTCCTGGGTGAGAAACCGACCGAGATTCCGCCCTTTCACCTCATCCATATGATCCCGGATCGTCTCCGGTATCTTCGGGACTGTTTCCTTCGCCCGTTTCTCTCCATCGATATACCGCCGGGTGCGTTCCACGGTCTCCGAACTTTCCACTAGTCTGCCTTTCGGAAGTTCGGGTGGAAGTGCCGCAGCCGTCTCAAAATACTGGTCACGGACATATTCGACCGGCACTTTGTTCCGGAGGGTTTTTATCACTTCCTTTCTTGTCATGTCCTCCACGCTCTTCCCGCGTGGGGAGAACGAGACATAATCGATATCAGCAACCTGGAGCAACTCCCGCAGTATCAGTTCCCCACCCCGATCACCATCGAAGAATGCAGTCGTCGTCTTCTTCTCGCACATCTCGATGACCGTCTTTGGGATGTTCGTCCCTTCAACCGCCACGGCATTCTTGATCCCGTACCGCAACAGGTTCAGCACATCCGCGCGTCCTTCTACGATGATGATCGCATCAGAGTCCAGCACATTCGGACCCGATGGCACCCGCTCATCGCCAACCGAACCGATCTTCTCGATCCTGATGCTCTGACGAACATCATCCAGGAGTTCATCGCTGTCGATTGTCCCGTCCTCGAACCGCTCGATTAAGATTTCCTTTGCCCGTTCGACAATCTTTTTCCGTTTGCTCACGCGGATATCCTCGATCGATTCAACCATGACGTGCGCGACGCACGGACCCACACGGTCGATCGTCTCAAGCGATGCCGCAAGAATTGCCGTTTCAGCGCGGTCAAGCGAGGTCGAGATCAGGATCTCTCCTTTTGTCTCTCCCTTTTTGCTTGCTATCTGGACGTCGATTCTGCCCACACGTCCGGTCCTTTGGAGGTCCCGCAGGTCCAGGTCTTCGCCGAGTAACCCTTCTGTCTGCCCGAATATGGCACCTACGACATCGGGTTTCTCGACCACCCCCTCTGCCGTGATGTTAATGTGAATAAGGTACTTGGTAGTGTCTGGTGAATACATGTAAACGCACCCCCATGAATCATGCGAGTCTGGATAAGCCTGATCATAGGTATAAAATATATATCTTGTAAAATTACTTAAAGGATAGCTATGCCAGAGCGGTTCCCGGCTCCGTGTATATAAAAAATGGTTGACTTGCCTACGCGATTGTGCGGGATCTTTCCTGATCTTTTTTTTAACCGTTTCCAGATCTTTTCCCGATATTTTTCGTATCAGCGGGACTGGAGTATCCGGATAAGAGCGGATTTGGACAGTCCGTAGACATGGATCCGCTTGTGCGACGCGGTCATGCCGGAGACGATGCTGACCGATGACGCCGGTACTCCCAGGGTCTTTGCCACGAGCGCGATGATCGCCTTGTTTGCCCTGCCCTCACTTGCGGGCGCGGTGACCCGGCAGCCAAGTGCCTGCCGCCACTCATTGAACCCGGAAGGAAAGAGATCCGCCTTTGCACTGGCGGTCACGTCAACAGCGATAATAGTACCCGTCGAATCTTCAGAAAACGCATCGGGCATACCCGGCATCACATCACCCGGAAAAGGAGTGTCGCCCGGCTTAAACGCACGTGGATCATAAGTGGCTGCTGCCTGTTCTTCACCCGTGAAATAACCCTAGCCGGGCGATGCCTGTCGCGCAACCGGGTTGTCCCATGGATCACATCCAGGCGTCCGCCAATCGATCACCCGGGGACCTATGGCTGCGCTGTATCGGCACCATTCTTCATCGGCGCTATGGCTATTTAGCATTTATCGCGTGTAAAAGATGTGCGCGCCCGCAACGCGACAATGGAGCAAGTGAGAGTGAGTACGTTTGAAAGTGAGTGAATAGAAGTGAATGTTGGAGCGGGTGGGAGCGATTGGCTTTACGGGTTCTGCTGGTAGCCCTTCCCCGGGATCCATAACGGCGCGCACGAAACAAAGTCCCCCGCGTTATACGCGATCCTGCCATCCACGATGACGATGCGCGGGAAGACTGCCTCGTGACCCGCAAACGGTGTCCAGCTACATTTGCTGTGCAGGGTATCGGGATCGATGCGGCTGATCTCTTTGGGGTAGATAGCGAAATCTGCGCGGTCGCCCGGGGAAAATCCGGCGGGGGGGATCCCGATCAGAGCGGAAGGAGTGATGGTGGTCTTTTTAACCAGGTCGGTGAGAGAGATTGTGTGCTTCAGGACAGACGCAAGAAGCAGGGGCACCATCGTTTCGACACCGGGGATTCCCGAAGGAGCGCGCTCAAATTCTGTCTGTTTTTCAGAACGGGTATGCGGGGCATGGTCCGAGGCGATGATATCGATCTGATTCCAGTGTGACCAGAGGTTTTTGCGCGCGTGTTCACTCCTCAACGGGGGGTTTACCTTGGCGTGCGTATCCTCACGCCCGAACTGTTCGCGGGAGAGGAAGAGATGGTGCGGGGTTACTTCAACAGATCCCGGGGCGATACAGACTGCATCTGCTGTACTCGCGTGACAGAGATGGAGCCGGGAGCCGGCTATATTGCACCGCGCCACGTTCCTGATTGCCCGGAGTTCGCCGGCAGCGGAACGCAGGGTGTCGTGCGTGAGGAGATCCATATCCGTGCCGGGGGCGACTTCCTCTGCGTGAATTGTCGCGAGCGCGCCGAGTCGTCCGATCCGGTCAAGGGCACTCGATAGAGCCGGTTCGTTGAGTGCTTCCCCATAACTTGAGGGAGCACAGAACGTCTCACCGAATGCCATCGCGCCGGCTGCCCACATCGCCTCGAGGGGTGTATCCGGCGTCACCGCGCTGTTGATCGCATACCGGCAGCAGGCATGTGCCCGTGCTTCAGCAACACGTTCGAGAAAGCGCTCCGGTGTAGTGAGGGGTGGGACTGTGTTGGGTTGATCCACAACGACTGTCACCCCCCCGGCAAGCGCGCTCATTGTTCCGCTCTTCCAGTCTTCCTTTGCAGACTGGGTGCCGCCCCGCATATG
>JAQTSH010000153.1 GCA_028711405.1 Methanoregula sp. | reverse complement strand
TTTTTGGTCAGGTTCCTTTAATTACCTGTCGAACTGCCCGCAGATCGCGCCTGGCAGTGTCAGCACATGATCCGTTTTCTGCCGGGTGATTCATGGACACCTGCTCCTTCCTGTACCCCTTGCGCTGGACTTATCAACTGATTTCACCTATAATAGGATGAGAGGGAGAGAGCGGCTGACGGTAGCGAAGAGCTGCTGAGGAAAGTCCCCCCACCCACCGGGCACGCAGCCATACATACGTATGGGTGGCGAGAGTCACGGCAATGGCACAGAAACGACACGCCCTGTTCTTAGTGATGATGCGACCGAGCCTGATGGCGAGAAGCGCATTCGTGCGTGAGTAACTCGCTGAACGAGAGGAACAGGATACGATGAAACGGCGAATCCCTGCGGGTGCAAGCCAGAACAGGGCTATTGGATCGCTCGGTATCCGCCCGGGTATGGCGCATAGCTGAATGCCGCTAAAACAGAAGGAGGCTTACTCCTCCCACTCATTTCATTCGATCAGGCTTTTTTGATCTGGTTCTTCTCCCGATTTAAGATGACATCAAATTCGTAAAAAGGCTGATTCAACCTACATTTTGATAAATTCTGTAGAATCGGGGTTTTTGAGTTTGAAAATTCTGACCATTTTTCAGCTAAAAAATTAAGTGATTGTCGATAACCATTGTGCCCTCCCAAATCCATCAAATTTTCCCCCGCACTTTCGTCGCTACGGGGGGGCACTGCGACCCCCCTTCGCTCCTCACCCTTCGGGACGTGCTCCTCCTCACCTCGGTACGGTGAGGCAGTAAAGAGGACACTTCCGCCTTCGGCGGCAGAAGTTCATGGGGCTAATGACATATTTCCTGGATTTTTGAGCTGGGTAAAACTCTAAAAAAATTCCTCCTAAAATTGGAGAAGAGCCATCCCTCGTCTTGATTGAACTATCCCGAACACGAAGAACAGCTTGAGCCGTCCACCCCCGGATTCCGGAGGCACGAATGAAGTAGGATCCCTTACCCGGCATTCATCGAGGGTAAAACCCGGATTCAGACGAACACATGGTTACGATCCGATACCCGGCTTCGTCTTAACCGATGCCGGACGCATTTCAGTTCAGGTTCTATCCCCAGATTTGACGATCTTCATCCGAATCCAAGAAGTCGTACAGCCGCTTGATGAACAGAAAATCCGGAAATATTCTTCGTGCAGAAACAGCTGAATAACGGCTGGAGACAGATCGCCAGACCATGTAGAACGCAGAAGAACAGGAAAAACGAATGTGAAAAATGATAGGGAAAACCGGGATTATCCCAGTTCATCCCACCGTGAACGCTTACGGTAGATAATGACCCCGACAATGATCAGGACAACCACGATCACACCAACCACGATCAGAATGACACTTGAGCTGAAGGCTTTCCCGATACCCCCGAGACCCCCCAGAGGATTCCATCCGGACTCAACGGATTTCTTGAAATCGAGCGCATCATTATAGGACTCGTTTCCCTTCGTAAACGCTTCCTGTGCCTTTGTCCGGGCATTCGCATAGTTCCCATTGGCGATGTCGTCATTTGCCGTTGAGATATATCCCGCAGCAGCTTCCCGCTTGGTCTTGATGAGCACAAGCTTTGCATCGTTTGCCGTGCTCTGGTTGCCCATGAAGTACCCGATCAGGACATCCACGTTGTTGATCGGCACCTGGGCGATTGCCACCTCACTCTCTGCCCAGGCTTTGTCCAGAAGTTTTTCACCATCAGTGATCGATGACTGGGCGGCATTGAGATAGTTCAACGCGGTCGTAAACTGGGTAGAAGGGAGTGCCTGGGCGGCATCGATCTTCTGCTTGGCTTCATTGTATTTCCCTTCAGCCGCAGAGGTGTCGATGTCCATCGCCACCTTCTCCTCGATATGTGCCCGGAACGTCTGGAGTTCGCTGTTCCGGGACGAGATCAAGGTCGACACCTCACCAGTATTGACAATGAGCCGTGTGTAGGAGACCAGTGAACTGGACTGGACATTGTTTCGGCTGTCCACTTCCTGGATCTTGATGATGGTCTTATTGGACGTCTGGGTCACGGACGGTGTTTTCCCTTCAAGGGTTACCCGGATGGACTCCTCAATATCGGACGGGTATGCGAGATCCCACCCGCTCAATTCGAGCATTTTCCCCCCCGCCTGCGGACGGGCATTCTCAACACCATTCAACAACAAGGTCCATGTCCATTTCGGCGACTCAAGATCCGTGATCATCTGCAACGAACTCGATGAGGGAAACGTCTCATCCCCGGTTGCAGAAAAATCAGCCTTAAATGACACAATGACAGAAGTGCCCGGTATCAGGTCACCGGATGGATCGATCGATACAGTCGAGACCGAAAATGCCGATACTGCCGAAACACAGAAGACAAGAGCGATCCCCAGAATTAAGCACTTAACAAACCCATTCATCTTCAACCTCACTCAAACAAAGGCTCAATGCCCTCCTCGAACATAGTGGATTTTTTCTCTTTTGACTTAATAACATCTTCTTTTGTCTCCTTGGCAATATCGAGGAGTTCCTTGATCCGGGGAGCGTTCCCCACCGTCGCAAGCATCACCACTGCTGCAATGTACTCGCTGTTCACCGGGTAATCGCCGCCACGGACTTCGACGCCGGCGATGTTCTCCTCCACCCAGCTCTTCGCTTTTTCCACGCCCTTCCTATCCATCTGGTCAGGAGGTCCCGCAATAAGGACGAGTGCCCGCTCGGCAGTGGAATAATCGCAGGGCAGGGTCAGCCTGCCGAGCATCGCCCGGCGCACGAGCGCCACCACTTTCGCGGATTTGTCTTCGCCCATGAGCACTTCTTCGTTCGTCTCCCGCTTCGGACCGAACCGGTCTTTCAACCCGCCGATGAGCCCGCGTTTCATTTTTGAGTTTTTACTCAGAACCTCGCTCACTGCATACCCGACGGAGGTGATACCGCCGCCCCGCAGCGTATTGATGATCTCACTGGAATCGACCACCATCTCACCAACACCAAACTTGCCCACTTCGCCAGCCCGGAACAGGATCGAAAACCGCCGGACCACTTCATTATTCAGCCGTTGGAAGGCGCTCTTGACTGTCTCGCCCTCGTTCTTCCACGCGCTGTTATCAAAAATAAACGTATTATCCGCTTCATTCACGAGCGTCGTAAGGCTCCGGGCTGCATTGTAGGAATAGAGCCTGCCTTCTTCCGGTGCCGGAATGATACCGAGAGCATAGACCGGCTCGCGGTAGATCCGTTTGAGATGCCGTGCGAGGACGGGCGATCCACCGGAACCGGTCCCCCCGCCGAGTCCGGCTACAATTACAAAAGCGTCCACATCATGTGTGCCACGGGTATCGATCGCATTGATGATACTATCAATCTCATCCGCCGTGACCCGTGCCCCGGTGACGTTATCGGTTCCCACACCGTGACCTTTGACCAGGGTCTGCCCGATAAGGATGCGGTCCTTCATCTCGATGTTTTTAAGGCCCATAAGGTCAGTCCGGGCTGTATTCACGACAATACCGCGGAAGCTGTGTGTTCCGAGCTTCTTATCCTGCTCGATGAACATATCAACTATTTTGCCGCCCGCCTGACCAAATCCTATAAAAAATACCCGCATCCGGTGACACCATCCAATGGGCTAACAGATAACTATTTCCTTTTAATTCTTTTAAGTCCTTTTGTTTTAAGAACTTACACTCCTACAGTACAAAAACTTTCCCATAAATTACGCCGATAATCTGTCGCAAATTTACAAAAAAACATGTTCCGGAGGCTTTTTCATTTCTCCCCTGATAATTATACAGGTAACGTACCATGAAGATCGGAATCATCGGAGGCGGATTGACCGGGCTTGTGGCGGCTCATGCCCTTGGACGCGAGCACGAGGTGGAGCTCTTTGAAAAGATGCCCGTACTCGGTGGATGCCTCTCATCGTACCAGATCAACGACTACTGGATCGAACAATACTATCATCATTGCTTCTCCGATGACCACCATCTCTTCTCGCTCGTCAAGGAACTGGGTCTGTCTGACCGGCTCGAATGGCATAACGGCACCACCGGGTATTTCAGCCGGAATACCATCTATCCCCTGAACACGCCAATGCAGATCCTGCGGTACCCGGAACTCTCGCTCGTGGACAAAGCAAAACTTGCAAAACTCACGCTCCATGCGAAAAAAATCGACCTCCTGGCGCTGGACGGGATCCCGGCAGAGACCTACATCCGCACACATCTCGGCGACCGGCTCTACGCATCATTCTTTGAACCCCTGTTGAAGAGCAAGTTCGGAGAGCGAAGGGGCGACGTCTCAGCCGCATGGCTCATCAGCCGCATCGCCATCCGGTCAAACCGTGGGGTCTCGGGAGAATCGTTAGGATATATCCGGGGTGGTTTTCACCAGCTCATTGACGCACTCCAACAGGATATCCAGACAAAAGGAGGCAGAACACACACGCACTGCCCGGTCACCACCATCTCGCAGAAGGGCAGTGGCTGGGAGGTGAACGGGACTGCATGTGACGCGGTCATCTCGACAATCCCCCCGCAGGAACTCGGAAGGCTTGCCAACCTCCCCATGCCGGAGATCCCGTACCAGGGCGCTGCCTGCATGACCCTCGGACTGGAACAGGATGCCTGTAAAGGGGTGTACTGGCTCAACATGAAAGATGATGCCCCGTACGGTGCGGTCGTGTCCCATACAAATTTTATGCCGCTCAATCAATATGGTGAGCATATTGTCTACCTCGCCTCGTACTTCGCAGGGGGCGTTCCTGCCGCTATTGACAAGAGGATGCTCGCCGATTTCCAGGCACGGTTTGGTGTCCCCGATGCCGGGATTCACTGGCACCGGATGGCGGTCGACCCGTGGGCGGGACCGGTCTATACAACCGGCTACCGTTCCCTCATCCCCGC
>JAQTSH010000152.1 GCA_028711405.1 Methanoregula sp. | reverse complement strand
CTCGTTAGGTTTGCTCGCCGCAGGCGACGCTATTTAAACCTATCTATCTGGTATATTTTATAAAAGTATCTGGGTATTGCAGGATATGATGCTCGTATCCTCAAAAATCCTTAAGCTGAGGGGTATGGAGCACAATGGAATTGACACCAGAAGAGCAGGAACGAAACAAGGGGTCTCTCCCGATTTAGGATAACATTAAATCAGTAAAAAGGTTGATTCAACCCACATTTCAATAAATTCGGTTGAATTGAAGTTTTTGAGTTCGAAAATTCGGACCGTTTTCTGGCTAAAACAATTTAGTCATTATAGGTAAATTTTCTGCATCTCAAATTTATTGAATTTTCCCCCGCACTTTCGTCGCTACGGGAGGCACTGCGATCCCCCGTCGCTCCTCACCCTTTGGATCGTGCTCCACCTCACCTCTTTGAGGTGAGGCAGTAATGACGAGGTATCCACCTTCGGCAGCAGATGTTTATCGGGCAAATGACATATTTCCAGGCTTTTTGAGCTAGGAAAAACTCAATAACTCCCTCTAATAGTTGAAGAGATAAAGAAAAGAGCCAAAAAAAGTGTATCCCACTTGTTGATTTTCATGCGTAATGCCTGTGACATTAGAACTCAGGGGTGTTTTTTTTTAATTGTTATATCAGTTCAATGATTACAATATATTCTACATACAAAAACTATATCTCATTTGAAAACTCTATAATTAAATATGAAAAAAATCGAAGCAATTGTGAGACCCGAGCAGCTCAATGATGTCAGAAAAGCCCTGGTTGAAATTGGTCACAGGTCTATGATTAATTTCGATATCTTGTATCGCGGAATCGAAAATGAGATTGGCCAGCATCATAGTAACAGTAGTTCCCCTCTTTATGATTTCACACCAAAAGTCAAGATTGAACTTATAGTGAGTGATGAGTCAGTCCAAAAAATAGTGGACGCTATCTGTGATAGTGCTTACACAGGACATATCGGAGATGGTAAGATCTTTATAATGCCCGCAGAGATGGCAATCCGAATTCAGACAAAGGAAACCGGGGACATGGTATGCTAATCCAGAACTTTTATTTTTTGGCTTTTAATAAGTTAGGGGTTGGTGATCGATTTTTCATTTCATTAAAATTCCCATAGTATTATCAGATAATAGAAGGAGCGCGAATCATGAAGACGCGAAATGGCTGGGTAGTGGTCGATAACATCCGGTATGATTATGATGTGATTGTCCATCCTGACCGCAGTGTGACGAAACGTTCCAAGAAAAAATCAAAGAAACTTAAGAAAAAATTCGGTCACATACCTCTTGCCGGGCACGAGCTCGCATTTCTTAAAAAGGAAAAACCCGAACTACTCTTTATCGGGACCGGGCAGTATGGCGATCTTCCTATTACTCCCGACGCCTACCGGATCCTCAAACAGTACACATCGACAATCCTCCCCACGCCCGATGTTATTGAGCTGCTTGAAGCGGAGTCCCGTCAGTTTGTTGCAATTCTTCATGTTAACTGCTGATATGCTGTTACCAGTCCCAACGAAAAAACGGGGATACGATCTGCACACCCGGTAAGGAATATATTCCCGATCAGGCTAACCGCAAAGTAAACCGTATTGCAGTACCTGACTGCGGTTCACCCGCGATCCTGTCATCTGCCCGTACCGTTCCCCCATAACTCTCTATGAGCATCTTGACGATATGGAGACCGAGACCGAAACTGCTTCGTTTTTTCGTGTCCTGTGTGAACCGGTCGAAGACCAGCGGTTTCATGGTATCGGAAATTCCAGGCCCGGTATCGCTGACGGAAATTTCCAGCAGGCCCTCAGGTGTATCTCGGGCGCTGACCGTTATCTCAGTTTTATCTCCTCCGAATTTTACGCTATTGGAAAAAATGTTGTCAAAGACAACACCCAGCATATCGTTGGCAATCACCTTCCGGTTGCAGCCATCCATATGAACGCAAGTATTGATGCGGGAATCCAACTCCTTTTTAATGATATAGGCAAGGTCCACCTCCCGCACTTCCGGGGGGTTCTTATAGATGCGGCTTATCGTCTCGATATTACGGATAACATCGTTCGACCTCTTTGCAAGTGCGATGATCTTTTCCGCAAACTTATCCTTCGAATCCTGCGTTGTCTCCCGCAACAATTCGGCATAGCCGCGAAGACCCATGATCGCATTCAATATTTCGTACGTGATCGCATCGAGGTAAATATCCAGGTAAAGGTTTGCCTTGCGGTTCAGTTCTTCAAGATCCCGGTTTCGGTTAGCAAGTGCCTGCCGTGCGTTCGACAGATCATCGCGCTGCTGTTCAATTTCTTCCAGAAGGTCATGCAGCTTTTCCTGTTGCTGTTGAATCTGGTCGAGCATCTGGTTGAACGATTGTGTAAGCGAGAGGATCTCTTCATCACCATTCTCGGGTATCCGCAGGGTGAGATCGCCAGAACTCCCGATGGATTTCATACTATTGTCCAGTTTGCTCAAGGGGGAGATGATGAACCGCTGGAGGAGGAGCTGGACGACGAGTAAAAACGCGATCATAAGGACGATGACTGCGACTGCCACGATCATGATTGATCTTAGGACTTGCTGGTAGACCGGGCGGGTGGTTTCGATCTTCAGCAGAAGGAACGAGGGGTGGTTCTCGATCCCCGTGATGATGGCAGAACCTTCCAGTTCGTTATCCCCTAAAGGTCGGATAATGGTTGCACCACTTTTAGCTCTTTGCTCATCAAGGGGAGACATCTTCTCGTTGTTACTGTTGCCGGGGAAGGGTTCAAGGGTACCGACGACCTGAAGCATTTGGTTGAGAATGTCAATTCTTTCTTCATCAAGCAGCCGGGTCATGACAAGGGTACCGGTAGTGTTGTTGAACTGGTATTTGTATTGGATGGGATAACCGGCAAGGATGATCGGATTATTGCCAATCGACGAGATGCCCCGCCGCCCGGAAATACCACCCGGCATGCCTTCGATGATGATACTATCATGTATAATATGATCCAGTTCGGGAGGTACTCCCCGGGTGGTACTGCCATCTTTGGTGATTGTTTCGGAAAAGATGGGATGTCCGCTGGCATCATAGACAACGATATAATCGATACCAAGGTTTTTCATCGAAACGGGCTGGAAAATCCGTGAGAGATTCTGCTCTCCATCCGGATTTGTAAAAATCGCTGCGGTTTCTTCACGATGTGCCCAGTCGCGGCAGGTCGCCCCTACATCTTCAATCTCGTTATTGAGCTGCGAGATATAACGCTGGACATGGGTTGTGGTCTCCTGCTCTTCAATGACCCCGAATGACTGGAGGATAACAGACTGGGTGATGAAACTTAGCACGACAAGAAAAACCATTAGCGTGGCAACAAGGATAAGCCGGGAGCGGGTCCGTATCTTCATTGGAAAACACTGGATAGTTTTTGTCTCAATAGCTTATCATATTTTTCCACTATAGAATATAGATAACTATAGTTTGTATTGGGGTGAATAGTGAGAACAATCAAGTCAATGTTCGGAGATAAACTGAAGAGCAGCGTTGTGGTTTAACCATTTTTTACGGAGTAAGTTTAGAACAACGTTTGGGACAGTGAAAAAAAACAGCCGCTTTCCGGCACTCCGGTTATTTTTCGGGGATGTCATCGAATCTATTCAGTATTATCCGTCTACCTTCCCGATTGATGCATACAGTACCGTTATCAGCCATCCCCCGGTTTTCCAGCAGCTTTGTCCCATGGGGAGAGCATCACCCGGGGATACGAAAAATCCGGGACTGCAGGGATTCCCCCTTCCCGAGAGACCAGATGTGCCCGGGCCAGTTTCCGCAACATTTTCCGGGAAGTGCGGAGTTCGTGGAATTTCGCCTTGTCTGAAGTGCAGGGCATGGCTGCAATGTTGAACGCAGCATTTACATCGGCATGAAGGATCCTGCCGCACCGGGGGCACTCAAACAACTTCCGTACACGTGTCCCGAACGCCCCACACCTGCTGCACCGCTTTGAGGTATTGGCAGGATTCACGTATACAACCGGTATCCCGCAGTTCTGGGCGTGCTTCTCAACGAGATGCAGCAGGGCGACAAACGATCCGTTCTCAAAAGAAAATTCGTAAGACTCCTCTATCTCCCGGTGATGCAGGTGCCGGTACGAAAAAAGTTTCTCAAATTTTATACCAGCACACGCGGCATCTGCAAACCTGACGATTTGCCGGGCAATTTTTTGGATGGTTGCCTTGAACTCCTTCTTCTCCCGGGTCTTCATTCGTTTAAGTTTCCAGAGTTTGTTCTTATGGTAGAGTTTCGTGCAGTTTGTCACTGTTGTTGTATACTGCATTTTCTTTCCGAGTTTCATGACCTTCCCTGTCTGAAGATCGGCAGCGACTACGGCATGACCTGTCGTGTTCAGGTCAATGCCGATCCAGCGGGTGCATGGGAATGCATTGTAATGAATTCTGATCACCTTGGACATAGGGGATGTTCAGCAGCGGTACGGGATGATTCAGGAACCAGTAACATGGATCTTCACGATTGGGGGGCCAACACCAACCGATCTCCAGTATTTCCGGGCCATGACGTTTCCTTTTCCAGCACCGGGTATTACCGGAATATCGGACTCCGGTCCGGGACGTTGTACCGCTCTCTTGAGGATTATCCAGCTGTAGTCAGTAGTCGCATATGAATCAAGCCCGGTTCCAGCCCGAATCATGATCCCCCATCCACAGTGGTCATATCAGACACGAGTCTCTTCCTGAAAACCTTCTCGAATGCCGGTCGCTCGTTCTCCAGACCCCAGCATTCAAGCTGGCAATCTCCTTGACCTGCAAAAGAAAGGATAACGGTATTCTTTTCCAGCCTGCTGAACCTGACATGCCGGACGAGTCTTGCGTGGTTACGGTCAAAGCTCTCGCCAAGACGCAGGAAACTCGAGAGGATGC
>JAQTSH010000151.1 GCA_028711405.1 Methanoregula sp. | reverse complement strand
AATCCTTAAATGTCGCCAGAAACCAAAAAAATTTTCATCCGCTAATGGGCTAAATTATTTTAAGCACATGATTATTTAATCGAATGAGCAAAAACGGCAGAAAGAATCTGATAATGTTGAGAGGCAATGGCGTAATAAGTGATGATCTCATATGCCTCAAGCCAGCGGGAATTCAGGATGATAACCTGCAGGATTTATGATTGTATCTGGGAATTTGAGGCAGAGCAAAAATGGTTCAGGAGGAATCGTGGTTCCCGATCACAACGTTGCGAGCGATCTTCTCATGCTCCATTTGTCGCCATACACAAATCCGTTCTGGACTGCCAGGTTGAAGATCATGCGGAACAGGATCGGACCGACGATCATTGCCCAGAGAATGTTGTTGCCGAAATAACTGACGAACTTGCTCTCGAACGGTCGGTTAAAGAAGATCGTCCCGCAGGCAGCGAGAAGAAACATGCAGACAAGTGTCGAGATAAAAGTCACCGCCCAGAAACAGGCAAGACAACGCGGATCCATCCGGACCCGGGCATCTCTCATCAGCCGGTGCCAGAGACGATAGGACAGGTACGGGTAGAGGAAGTTTATGAGAAACCCAAAGATGCTCATCGGAGACCACGAGCCATACACATCTCCCGCGACGTTTCCGATGCCAAGACCCCAGGCAGCTGCCGGACCCCAGAGAATCCCGCAGACAACCGGAAGTGCCGCTGCCGGGCGAAGGGAGATGCCGGCGATATCCCAGTGAATCTGGTTGAAGGGGATGAGCATCAGAGCATAGAAGATCGCAGTCGCTGCGATCCAGGTCAGTCCCTTCTTATCTGTCCAGACCCTGACGAGTTCATGCATACTGTTTTTTGGATGTTCAGATAAAAAAGAACCACGTTTTTAATCCGGGACCATGCTGAGTCGGATTGAGGATCACGAGGGGAGTCAGCACAATCACTTCAAGTATGCTTGAGGATTCGATGCACGTTTTTCCGATGTACCGGGATTTTTTACGATCCAAAAAAAGACTGTGATGTATATGCCCAAGATAAGAATCGTGTAATACTCACGACGTTCTGGGATCGTATTAGGGGTTCCTGCGAAACCTCCCAGTACCGGAATATTTTCCGGTTGAGATCTCCTCCCAGCGGGGTTGATTATTTTCCCTGCCCCAGATTACCGGAAGAGATTAACCCCGTTGGTTTAGTCTGGGCACCAGTATCCATCCGGATCAGGAATGAAAGGATCCGTTCCGTTCAGACTTCCCCAGCGCCTTGCACCGGTTGAAGTAGGTCTCGCCCCAGATCCAAGGCTGGTAGGTGCAGCACATATCTGGTTTTACGAGGTGGATCCCGCAGAGGTACCGGGTTTTTGCAACACGGCGCAGGAACGGACAGACCGTCACATAATTTCCGGTATTTGGATCGCGCATCTCGAACGAGACCACACTCCCGAGGTCTTCGGGCTCGAGATCGAGACAGCGTATCGGTGTGGAGGTCTCCCTGTGTGCAACAAACCAGCACAGGATATCCGTCCGTCCCTGCTCGATCCAGAGATACACATTCGTGGCGGTCGGCGCAATCCCGGGACCGAAGATCCGGCAGCAGAGCCCGCACTGCTCACAGGGCTCATCCTCTATTGCAAGTTCATCCATGGATTTCCCTGTATACTTCATCCGGTTGCTGGATAATGTTTGCCGATACTTTCGGCATACTGTTGTGCGACGTGCAGTCTTAAAAATATTAGAGGAAGTCGTCAGTTCGGGTATGAGTTGGTACGTGCCGGAATATTTACCAGGCACTCCCTACATCTGTGAAAATGCTGACATTAAAATGATCACAAAAGAGGCTGTTGCACAACGCGAAAAATAACCCAATTGTAGAAAGTACAAAATATTTTTGTCTTTTGACATATTTCCAACGAGATTTTTAATGCCAATTACCTCAAATATAGAATTTGAAAGGTCTGTGCAACAACCAGAAAAAGGGGATTGGATCGTGTGTTAATAATCACCCATTCCCTGGGACATTCCACTCATCCCACCTGGCGGCATACCCCCGGCGACCGCACCTCCTTTAGACGATGCGATGACATCATCAATGCGCAGAATCATCACCGCAGCTTCAGCAGCGCTCATTATCGCCTGAGTTTTCACCCGCAGTGGCTCAACAATGCCGGCTTTCTGCATATCGACGGGTTTGCCACGATTCACATCAAGTCCGAAGGTCTTATTCCCGGCTTCATGCGCTGCCCGTATCGCGACGATCATATCGATAGCATCGAGCCCGGCATTCTCGGCAAGGGAACGCGGGATGATCTCGAGCGCAGCGGCAAATGACTCGATCGCAAGCTGGATACGACCACCAACAGTTGAAGCATAGCGACGTAACTGCAGCGAGGTCTCGATCTCAGGAGCCCCGCCCCCGGCAACAATTTGTTTGTCTTTTACAACCCCACTCACCACCATAAGCGCATCATGCATACCACGTTCAAGTTCATCGATCACATGCTCTGATCCGCCCCGGATAACAATCGAGACTGCCTTGGGGTTTTTGCATTCCGAGACAAAGATCATCTCCTGTCCGGAGAGCTTTCTTTCCTCTACAAGACCGGCACTTCCAAGATCATCGGCTGTGATGACATCGATACTGTTGACAATCTTTGCTCCGGTGGCTCGTGCAAGATTTTCGATATCGCTCTTCTTTACCCGGCGAACAGCAAAAATTCCAGCTTTTGTCAGGTAATGCTGGGCGACATCATCGATACCCTTCTGGCAGAACACAACCGTGGCACCGCTTGCGACGATCTTGTTTGCCATCGTATGAACCATTGCCTCATCTTCGTCAAGAAATGCCTGCACCTGGTCGGGGCGTGAGATATTGATCTTTGCGTTGACTTCAGTCTTTTTGTATTCCAGTGCCGCATTGAGCAGGAGGACTTGTGCGTTCTTCACGATCCTGGGCATTCCCGGGTGAGCTCGTTCCTTGTCGATGACCATGCCTTCAATGATTGCGGTATCCTCCACTTTGCCGCCAACTTTCTTTTGTACGTTCACATGTCCGATATCCACGGTCCCGTCAGAATCGGCAACCATCGTCACCGCCCGGACCACAATATCGCAGAGCAGATTCTTGTACGCCTCAGCACCCTTGCCGCTGATTGCTGTTTCTGCGACTTTTGTCAGCATTGCACTATCTGTTGGTTTCACGCTGGTTGCCATTGCGGAAAGGATGTCCCGTGCTTTTATCGCAGCCTGCTGATATCCCTCAGCGATGACGGTCGGGTGAACCTTCAGGTTGAGCAGGTCCTCCGCGTTCTTTAAGAGTTCTCCGGCGATGACAACTGCCGATGTTGTGCCGTCACCCACTTCATCATCCTGGGTTTTGGCGATCTCGACCATCATCTTCGCTGCAGGATGTTCAATGTCCATTTGCTTGAGGATGGTTGCGCCATCATTCGTGATGACGACATCACCTATGCCATCGATAAGCATCTTGTCCATGCCTTTTGGTCCGAGTGTTGACCGGACTGCGTTTGCCACTGCCTTTGCTGCGGCAATGTTGCTGTTCTGGGCTTCCAATCCCCGGTTCCGGGTAGTTCCCTGCCTGAGAATTATAATGGGCTGTCCGCCAAGTTGTTGTGACATATCATTCCTTGTTTTTTTGGTTATTCATTTTCCGGCAAAGCCGTTCATACCCGTGTTTCTGATATATTGCAGATCCAAGGGTCCGGATATTTCAGATTCACGCACACGTTTTAGTTCTCGTGGAATCATAGCGGGAGAATACGACATCCGGGTATAACCGGTTTTATATGCCGGGCATCAGCCCGATTGGACTGGTACCGGAGAATTCACCGCTATGCCGTGATGGGCTACAATTGTCTCGTGACTTCATATGGTTATCGATGGTTTGGGGGGAGTGCCGTGCAATCAGGTGATGATCTTTTAGACCGATCCTAGGATCTATCCGTCTTACCGGGATCTGTTTTCCCCCGTATTGTTATCTGCCAGACCCACTGATCGATGCCGATGTGTCACTATGATTCCCACTATAATCATACAAAAAATCGCTTCGGGTAAAAATTGTTCGTGATCCGGGAATACTGTATCATCATTCACCGGAATCCGCACCGACGCAATTGCCAGGAGAAAAAAAGTGATATGAAGGTAATCCCCGTTACCAAAACTACGGGCATTACCTGGGTGAACCCGAATTATTCTGAAAGTTTAAACCGCTCAAAATAACACTCTCCGGAGATAAGTCGTTCTCCGGGTTTTAAGGAACGAACGAAATCATCTGCATGATCAAGGCACACGTATGCCGCACAGCACCCATATCCCTGGTACCCGATAGCCTCCTTCTCACAGTATTCGCATCTCTGTTTTTCTACCATGATCAAATCGTCTGCGCTTCTTTTCGATAATAGTATCGCACGACAAAACACCGGGAAACACACCGTTCTCGCTCATCTTCATGAGCACGATCATTTTGCCCGCAGACCTAGTTTACCGGCGTTTCACGGAAAATTGTTCGTCGGAAATCTAAAAGATCCGTGGAATGTATGACACCTATTCTGGCGCAATTCCCTCCCGTTTCCCCTCATAATATGACGCACGAGTGTGTTCTCCCGCGCATTTTTTACCGCGGTGTGTCGCACAATTTTTCGCCATCGAAGGTATTTAATCAAAAAGGATATCACTATGGATCATCATGTCTTCAGTGTGTCATCACAACCGGTTCATACCCGGATTTCTCTGCCTCTGCCTCATGCTCGGTCTGGTGCTGCTCGCAAGCGGGTGTACCCAGCCGGCGGCTACACCGCCGGTAGTCACACCGGTATTGAACACGACCCCGGCACCCCCGCCGGCTCAGACGACTCCTGGAGTTGTGGAGGGAAAACAGATGGTTACGTTGACAGAAGCGGATAATGGCAAGACCAC
>JAQTSH010000005.1 GCA_028711405.1 Methanoregula sp. | reverse complement strand
CGTGAACGGCTCTCGATGAAAGAATTGAACGCGATCAATGCCCAGATCCAGCAGCGGATCGCGAACCGGGATCCTGACGCATATGCGGCAGCATCGGTTTACGCAGAGTGCATGAAACTGAAACATGCGGTCACCCTCGCCGAGTCCCAGGGTAGTGAAGTCTTCAAGGGTTATATCGCCCGGCTCGTCGCAGAGGGTCTGGGCGCCGGTGGGAGTAAGGCGAGCCAGAGGCTGGCAAAAGACCCGGTCTTCCAGGAACTCTTCAACCAGACAACCGCGTGGACGGCTGAACTCCACCCGAAACCCAAAATCACGCTCGATATCGTCACCGAACAACTGGCTGCCCATCCCGACAGCCGGATCATCATCTTTGCCACCTACCGGGACACGGTCGGGCTGCTTGTCGATCACCTGACAAAGCACGGCATCGCGTGCGAACGGTTTGTCGGTCAGGCAACAAAGGACGCGGACAAGGGGCTCTCCCAGAAAAAACAGATCGCCGCGCTTGTGCGCTTCCGTGAAGGGACGTTCAAGGTGCTGATCGCGACCTCTGTCGGGGAAGAAGGGCTGGATGTCCCGTCAACAGATATGGTGATCTTCTACGAAGCCGTCCCCTCCGAGATCCGCCTGATCCAGCGCAAAGGTCGGACCGGGCGGCACGGGACGGGTAGGGTTGTCGTTCTCGTGACGAAAGGGACGTCCGATGAAGTGTACCGGCACGTCAGCCAGGCAAAAGAGAGCCGGATGCACAAGAGCATGCGGCAGATGGGCACACTCACCCCTGCGCTGCCCCAAAAACCCGTGGTGGCGGAACAGGCAGATATCGAAGCCTTCACCCCACAGGGACCCCGGATCGTGATCGATGATCGTGAAACCTCGTCAAAAGTGGTCGAAGTGCTCTCCGGCATGGGCGCAGCCTGCCGCATCGAACGGCTCCCGCAGGGAGATTACGCGATCGGCGACCGGATCCTTGTCGAGCGGAAGACCGCGCGGGACTTTGTCGATACGCTGATCAACCGCGACCTGCTTGGGCAGGTCAAAGCGATGGCGGATGCGATGCCGCGCCCAATCCTCATCATCGAGGGTGGCGATATCTATACCGAGCGCGACCTGCACCCGAACGCGATCCGGGGCGTGCTCGTCGCGCTTACGGTCGATATGGGAGTTTCACTCCTCTTCACGAAAGATGAGAACGAGACCGCGCAGCTGCTCTTTGTCATCGCGAAACGGGAGGATGCCGAACGGGGCGAGCGCAAGATGCACCCGCACAAATCCCATCATTCCGAGCGGGATGAGCAGGAATATCTCGTCTCTGCATTCCCGGAGATTGGTCTGAAGAACGCCCGGCTGCTGCTCTCCCATTTCGGCACCGTGCAGGCGATCGTGAACGCAGAACTCGCTGAATTGACCGCAATAAAAGGAGTGGGAGAGAAGACCGCTCAGAAGATCTTTGATCTCGTGCGGCGCTCTTATAACTGACGCAGGATCTGGAGCGCTTCCGTCCCGATCCTGACCGAATCCATCAGTGTAAGGCACCGGTCAGGGTCCCCTTCGTTTTTGATCCGGTGGCAGAGCGCGAGGAGAGTCCCTGCGAGTTCCGTTGCGATCGCTTCGGCTTCCGGCGACTTCTGTACCGGTGCAGGAGCTGGAATAGCTGCATTTTTGCCGGGATTACTGATGGTGTCGCTGGTGGTACTGTCGGTGTTCTGCCGAGGTGCAACAACCAACGGTTGTGTTTCCGGCTGCTTGCTCTGTTCTTCCTGCCCGTACTCGGCACAGACCACACAGAATGTTTTTTGTTTGTAGGTAAAGAGCGGGCATCCGCAGGTTGTGCAGCACTTTTCGAGCATCTTCCCACCTTTTAAGAGATACTCCGCCATAATCTCGTCTTCTTTGCGTTGAGGCATTCGATCACCGTCTGGTCAATATTTAAACTATATATGCCAGTCCCGCATATTAACTACAGGTACCCACGAAGGTGATACCATGCCAAATCCTGAAAAAACAATGGAAAACTGTATCCTGATGTTGCAGCACATACAGGACGACAGCACAATACCCAGAAATATCCGGCGCGTGGCAGACGAAACCCGGATGCTGCTCTCTAACAATGCGAAGGCGATGGGTCTGCGCGCCGCTGAGGCAATCTCAAAAATCGATGAAATTTCCAATGATCCCAATATGCCGATCCATGCGCGTACCCGGATCTGGGAGCTCGTATCACAACTTGAGACAATTCCCCTGGACTGATCTCAGGCATCACAGAATCCCATTTTCTCCTGGCAAGACAACGACACGTTCATGCCGTGTCTTTGAGCGACTATCGGTTCAAAGGGGTTTCTGTGTGAAAGTGCCCTGGGAATGCCAGGGTTGACGTGTACCCTTGTCAGTCGGGGGTTTTATGAAAACTGGGGTCTTAGGGAATCGTGAATTGGACGGTGTAAACGGAACCGGGAGTACTGATCTCTCACACGGGGGGAGTGCCTATCACAATTGAATGGGATCCGATCCTTTTTGTCAATCTCATCCTCTGTATTATCATTGTGCTCCTTGGATGCCTGTGCTACAGAAAGAGCCACGAACTCCTGTCGGTGTTCATCGGCGCGGCGTTCGGTCTCTTTGGCATCTCGCACGCCGCAACATTACTTGGACTGAAAGTCCCGCTCACGATCCCGCTCATCATCATCCGTACACTTGCGTATATCCTCGTAATCTATGCCCTCTTCATGCACCTGAAGCACAGCATGATCGCAAAAGAGACCCAGCAGGCATGGGCAGAGTTCTTCCAGGAAGATTCCCAGCCGGTAAAAACCGGAGATGCACGGGAAGATGCGAAAAAAGAATAACTTTTTGGCTCTTCTCCTGATTTAGGATGACATCATATTAGTATAAGGCTGATTCAGCCTGCATTTCGATAAATTGGTTGAATTGAGGTTTTAACCGACATTCGGCAGATCTTTTTTCAATTATAGTATTTATTGAAGGGCGCACCGAGAAGATTAACGATAGCTTGGGATTCTACCCCAAAGTTCAGCAAAGAGCAAACTGGCATACCGTCAATAATTTCCTGAATCTGCTTCACTCTGCAAAAAAAAGAAGAAAACACGTTTCATCGTAGGTTTGTTTGTCGGACGATTCTTCTGATTTCGAACGAATGTATTTTTGCTTTGAGAACCTGCCGGAACTGACATTCAGCTACCGAATACACCAATAGACAGCTGTGTTCCCGTACATTTCACGAGGAACTCCTTTACCGTATTCATCCCCTCGTCTTCAGGTGATTCTTACCGATCGTGGCTGTATCACACATCAATTGTCATGTTGTCATACGTGACGATAAGCCCGGGGAAGACCGGTTCGAATCGTTTCTGGATCTCGCGGCGATCCTCCAGCGTCCCATACACCACCGCACCGAAATGCATCAGCGCGAGTTTTTTCGCACCTGCCTCCTGCGCAATCCGGATCGCATCCTCAGGGTTCAGGTGGGGCCAGCCGGGACTGGACTCACCGGGTTTCAGTCCGCACTCGGTGATCAGGAGATCAGCCTCCCGTGCCAGTGTGATCGCATTCTCACACACTCCGGTGTCTGTGCAGTACGTGACCACTTTCCCGTCTGTCTCAAGCCGGTACCCATAGCAAGGCACCGGGTGGATGAGCGGGAGGCACTCCACCATAAACGGGAGCGTGTGCCTGCCCTCCGCGAGTTCGGTGATGGTTACGTCATAGGGGAGTTCGGAGAACGGGACAGTGAACGGGTTGCAGACGATCCGGTTGAGTGCGTCCGTGATCCCCGGCTGCCCTAAAATGATCAGCCCTTGTTTGAACTGGAATTTGATCAGCGTGTGCAGCCCGGCGATATGGTCGAGATGGAGATGGGATAGGAATAGGTACACGGGTTTTTCCTGCGTGATATAATGGTCCACCTTTGCGATGCCGTTGCCTGCATCGAAGATGATGTCGCATGCAGCGGTCTGGACGAGCGTTGAGCAGGTGTTGCCGGTGAGGGTGTCATACCAACCGTTTGTGCCAAGGAAGGTGACCTTCATGGGTACATGGTTGTTCGTCAACTCGTTTCAAGATGCAGGTTCAGTGTGGTGGATTTTTTATTCCATTACGACAATGCGGTACTATCGTGAATGTGAACGGTGATTGTGGATCATGAAACATGCGGGTCTTTGTCTGTGTATTGCGGTGCTGCTCCTTGGATGCACCGTTGTGCCAGTGGGTGCGGTGCTGCAGGAGGTCACAGTGAAAGGGACGGTGACTGCTGTGAACCCGGCTGCGAATACCCTTACGGTGGGTAACCCGCTCCAGTACGGATGTGACTACCCGGCGACGGGTGCATCGGTCTGTACATATACGGCGATGAATGCGTCAGTGCTCTCCGGAACTGTACCGGATGCGACGGCGTTCGGGATCTTTAATGTCGGAGATCCAGTCGTTGCGACCAGCATCGGCGGTGCGGGTGGGACGTGGATTGCGGTGGCGAAGCTCTACGGTTCGCAGCCTAATGAGGCGTTTGTGACCGATATTATCGGGGATATCAACGCGGTGCCGACGCCATTGATCGGGAATTATGCGCTGGACACGATGACGGTGCCGAACTGCTCCTCCTGTACGGGGACCACCTGCGTCGCGACTGCGGCTGAAGTGGGGGTGAAGAGCGAGGGGAAAGTCGTCTTCACAAAAGAGCTCAAGCCCGGTGAATCGTTCACCTACAACGCGAGGAATGATGGTTCAAGTGTGGCGGTGACATTTGTGAAGGGTCAGGCATTATCCACGACCTGTCCGGGTAAGGCGGGTATGACCGGACCCCAGGCGATTTCGGTGTACGTGGTTCATGTCGTGCCACCGATCGGTTTAGCGGTGACTTCGCAGCCGACAATAGTCTCGACTACGGTACCGACCACAGCGGCAGTACCGGCGACGACGAAGGCGGGGGTGTTGCCGTTCGCTGCTGTGGGGGCGATTGGACTGGCGGGGTTGGTTTTGGTGAGGAAGAGAGGGTAGGGGGTTTTGTGGAGGGGGATTCTGAAGAGGACAACCCGGTGTCGTGATGTTATGCCCCTTTCCCATCCCCCATTCACACCTCCACGATCTCCGCCCGCATCCCCTCCGTATCCAGCAGTGCAATCGTGCCCCTCCCGGTTACGTACCCGCACACCTCTCCCGGGTTGATGACAAGCGTTGATCCCTGCATCCGGATCTCAGCCCGGTGCGTGTGACCGTAGACCAGCACATCAAGGGAACTGCATTCCGACAGTGCATCAAGGATCCCACTATCGGATCCATGCGTGAGGGCAATGGTCACACCGCCCTCTTTTAACCGGGCAAAATTCCCCAGTATCCTCAGGTGGGGATAGGCAGCACATCGTCTCTCCAGCTGCACCCGGTCGCCGTCATTATTGCCGAACACGCCAGTCATTGGGGCACGAAGGTCCTTTAACGCATCAATGATAAACGGCGCAACAAAATCCCCTGCATGCAGCACAGAGGCAACGCCCTCCCGGTTCAGGAGGGCAACGGCTGCACGGGTCCTGGGGACTTGGTCATGGGTATCTGATAGGATCCCGATAAGCATCTGGTTCACCCACGTTCCATCACCCTATTGGCGGATAACCTTTTTGAATTCCTCAGCAGTATAATCAGTTGGGGTAACCCTTGGTAACCCGTGAGTGTAACCTGTGAGTGTAACCTGTGAGTGTAACCTGTGAGTGTAACCTGGAGGAACACCCAGCATCTCACATTCTGGGGATACGGGGTGGGGGTGGTCATGTGAAGACAGGATTTGGCTGGATTGAAACCGGGGGGAAGCGGTATCTGCATGATATCGTCATCCATACGGACGGCAGCATCACCAAACGGAAGAAGAAACTGTCAAAAACCCTCAAAGAGGAGTACGGGCATACACCGCTATCCGGCGAAGAACTTGTGGATCTACTCCGCGAAAAACCGGCAGTGGTCTATATCGGTACCGGGCAGTATGGGTCTCTCCCCCTGACACCCGATGTCGCCGGACTTCTTGCACCGTTTGTCGCAGTAGTAAAACCGACCCCGGAGATTCTGCCACTCCTCAAACAGGATATAGCGCGGTTCGTTGCAGTGCTCCATGTGACCTGCTAACCAGATACCACGGCAAACCTGGCAAGGAACACGACTTAAATAGTTCCCACACCGGAAAGATGATCAGGTACCTGCATTGCAGGGGAAGGTTATCGTATGGTGAAGGTGGGTGTGCATGTCTCCATCGCCGGGTCGCTCGACCAGGCAGTCGACCGGGCACGGGATACGGGTTGTGATGTCTTCCAGATGTTCTCGCGCAATCCACGGGGTTGGAGCACAAAACCCCTGGCAGACGGGGATTGTGCTGCGTTCAGGACAAAGATCGAGACCACGGGTATCCTTCCCGTCGATCACATGCCCTATCTCCCGAACCTCGCCTCGCCAAAATCGGATGTCTGGGAAAAGTCGGTGGATGCGCTCAGTGCAGAACTCGACCGGTGCCACCGGCTCGGTATCCCGTACCTTGTGACACACCTCGGGCATCACCTGGGAGATGGCATCGCCGGCGGGCGTGCACGGGTGATCAAGGCGATCAATACCTCGCTTGAGAAGAACGACTCCCCTGTCATGCTGCTCCTCGAGAACACCGCCGGTGAGAAGAACAGTGTCGGTAGCAGTTTCGAGCACATCGGTGCAATCCTTACATCGCTTCGCGAGCCGGACCGGATCGGGGTCTGCTTCGATACCTGCCATGCATTTGCCGCCGGGTACGAACTGCGCACCCATGAGGGCATCAAGGACACGCTCGCGCAGCTGGAGGAACAGGTCGGTATACAAAACCTCAAGGTCATCCACCTGAACGACACAAAAGGAGACCGGGGCAGCGGACTGGACCGGCACGAGCATATCGGCATGGGATTCATCGGTGAGGACGGGTTCCGGCGGATCCTCCACCACCCGGTCATCGCTGCCCTGCCGCTCATCTGCGAGACGCCTGTTGACGACCGGAGGAATGACCTCGGCAACATTGCAAAGGTGCGTGAGCTCGCGGCGTGATCCTGTACGGTTGTCAGCCTCCCAAAATCCCCAAAGTCCATATCTCTCACGGGGTCACCTTCTTGTGACGCCGCCAGGATTTCTTGTGAAACCGGTAAGCCGGTTAACTGATTTTTTAGTTCTTGTCCGATGCGAAGAGGGATTTCCGGGATTTTTCCCGCTTAAAAAATCGTCGGAAAAAGTCATTGTTCCATGAACTTCACCCAGAAGACAGATGCATCATCTTTACTGCCTTACCGTACTGATGTGAGGAAGAGCACGAACCGAAGGGTGAGGAGCGAAAGGTGGAGCAGTGCCCCCAGGAGCGACGAATGTGCGGGGTTATTTTCTTTGCCTGGTTTGACGCCATCTCTAAACCGTAGTCACGTCGTTTTCGCCTGCCCTGCCCGAACCCAGCAGGTGCACCGTTGTCCGTGTGTTCTTCACCGGCTGCGGATCTTCATCTCCACGTGTTCCACCACCGGTTGTTCATAGAACTCCGGTGTGAATGTCCGTTCCTCTACGGTGCCTACTGCGTGCTCCAGCGCTTCTGTCAGGGCGACACATGCCCCTCCCGGTGCACCCTGCACATGGATGACGACTTTTCCGTCAGTGCCAATCGTAATTTCCAGTTCCTGCATCTGCATCTGATCACTTCCTTCATGTAAGCCGAAAGAGCGGTTCAGCCTCTTTTATCAGCCTGCCGGTCCGTATATCCCGCGCTGTTACGGCGAGCTGCCGTGTCCCGTCTATTGTAAACGTGACCTCGAAGCGGGGCTCTCCTTTCTGTGCCGGCGGATCCGCGACAAGAAACATCGGCACCTGCTCATTCACCCACACGGGCGGGTGCTGGTCAGAATGGGTTGTGGCGGCATCCGCACACTGCAACCCCCCGTCGGTCGCCCCGACCAGCTCAATCGAACGGCAGGGAGCGTCCCCGTCGCCGGTCCGGTACTCGAAGAGCGGGATACCGAGATGTGTCTGCCCGTCGTACGCCGCACTGATGACGAGGCGGGCGACCTGCCCGGCACTGGGATACGGGGTTCCGCCCCGGACAAGGAACCGGTACCCGTGCGACAGGGTGACCGGATCCCAGTACCGGAGGGCATAATCGTTCCTGATCCGGTCGGCGGCGGATGAGCCCGGTCTGTAGGTCGCCGCCCCCCGTGCAGCTGCCCATGCCGGACGGTCACAGACGACCGTACACCGGGGGAATTTTCTTCGCACAGCCTCCAGCACAGCGGGTATCGCGCCCGATCCACCGGCAAGGACGACCGTGTAGATCTCCTCCGGAGTGTAACCCCGCATACGTGCAGCGGCAAGCGCCCGGTCAATCGTCCGGTCAAGTGTCGCAAAGAACCCCCTGTCCGTTAAAACCTGTTCGAGCGTCGCCCGCGTGATCCGGGTGTTTATGGCAGGATACTGCCCGGCACTCGCGAGGGGTATCTCCACGTCCGCAGAACTGGACAGCAGTTCCTTTGCCCGCTCGTATGTCCCCTCAGATACACGGTCGCGCCGGTTCATCTCCCCGTGCCCGGTGCCGGGAGGGGGGTGGGTCCCGGTTGCCGAAGCGAGCCAGCCATCGATCCCGGTACCCCCGTCATCGCCTTTCGCCTTCCCGACTACCCGGAGCCGGGAGCCGGTGCCGGCACTCTCCCCTTCTCCCCGTACGCAGACTGTGACCGTGCACGAGACCCCCCCGCAGTCCACGACCAGCACCGGGTGGTCCGCCTCAAGCGGTACACCCATCCCCAGCAGCACGGCAGAACACTCGTCGAGGACGAAAAACTGTCGGATACCCGATGAGGCAGCGACCTGTGCGATCCAGTCCTCGTAGTGTGGGGGAGCATCCGCCGGCAGGGTGAAGACCACCTGCGTTGGCTGGCACCCGCACGCCGCAATCGCTTCCGTGAGCACGCGGACGAGAAACCGGCTGCCTGCATCTTTCGCGCTGCATTGCGTCCCATCACCAGCCGGCACCTGCACCGGGCTGTCAGTGAGGAGATAATGTTTTAGGCAGGTGAGCGAGGAACCGGTCTCTCCCTGTCCGTCCGCGCCCATTTCAGCCCCAAAGAGCGGGCTCCCCGTCACAGGGAAATGCACCCGGGACGGAACGACGGGCACATCCTGACCGGTTCCGGCGCACGGCACCCCCCGGGACAACTGGGGGAGGGGGAGCGGGTGACACGTCCCGGTCGTCTCCTCGAACACCGCAACTTTTGTCAGCGTCGTCCCGAAATCGATGCCGAGCCGGACCCCACCCCCTGCGTATCTGCCTGTTCCCACCTGCATCACCCGACAATCTGGATATCATATGCCCCGGCGACCGGTTGCATCGGGCAGAGTTCAATTTCGGTGCGGAACCGGGCGTGGAGGAGCTGTTCGAGATACTGCCACCGGGATACCGTCAGATCCGAAGGATGGTTCCTGATGTATTCCGTGACACGGGAGAGGGCGGCAAGCGATGCCTCACCGAGCGGGCAGGTGAAGGGAAGGGAGAAGACACGGGTTGCGCCATCGCGACCGCTGGTGATGACGAGGTCTTCTCCTGCGAGTGCCATCGTAGTGATCGCGTCACGGTGCGCCCGGAGGCTCCGGATGGTCGCCAGGCTTTTGAGTGAATAAAGTGCCAAAAGACCCGTATCGTATCCCGCGATGAGCACCTGCTGATCGCGGGTGATAGCGAGAGCGGTTACCTGAGCCGGAATAGGAACCCCCGCAGTCATGATATCCCCCTCCGGCAGGTACACGACCGTAAGCATACCTCTCTTGTCCCCGAGAGCAAGCATGAACCCATCCGGCGAGAGGGCACAGGCACGGATCGGGCGGTTGCTGCAAGAGACCGTTCCTGTCGGATGACCATCTTCCGGATCCCAGAGCCGGACGGTTGCGTCGCTCGATACGGTCACGACTGCCAGAAGACCACGTGAGAACGCGCAGAGCAGGACAACGCCGGTATGTCCGTCAACCGTCTGCCGGAGTGTTCCATCCGTGACATTCCAGTACCTGATCTTCCCGTCCCAGCCACCCGAGACGAGTGTTCTGCCGTTGGGAGTGAAGGCAAGACTTCTGAGGGTTGAGGTGAGTCCCTCCCCAAGAAAGAGCCGGACGCCGTCCGCGATACGCCAGAGGTGAATGGAGTTGTCCCTGCCGGCGCACGCGAGGCATGTCCCATCCGGGCTGACCGTGAGTGCCTGTACCGACGGCGTGTACAGGTCAAGTGTCCGAATGCAGGAGCCGGTGCCGGGTTCGAAAAACCGGCAGGTGCCATCTGCGTTCCCCGTGATGACCATGCTGCCATCCGGTGTGGAGCACAGGCACGTCACATCCCCTGCCCGGTGCCGGAATGTATGCACGAGTTCGCCCGTGGGCAGTCTCCGCAGGGTGACGGTGCCGTCCCAGCCACAGCTCGCAAGGGTGGTCCCGTCTGGAGATACTGCCGATACGATGACCGGTCCGGCATGGGTAGCAAATTCTCTCACGGGATTTCCCTCGGGAAGCGTGAAGAGCCGGCAGGTGCCGTTATTGCATCCGACAACAAGGAGTGCATGATCGGGCGTGGTCACCGTGGAAGCGATTCCCTGCCGGTACACCGGAACGACCGTCCGGGTGCCGGAAGGCAGGTGCCAGATCGAGAGGGTGCCCGCCGTGCTACCGATGACCAGTCCTCCCTCGAACGATGAGACGGTGCAGGATGTGGCACTCCGGTCTGCCCCTTCAGCGCAGGGGGTGGGTGCACCGGACGGGATCTCGAATATGCAGGGGGTGATACTACCTCCTGCGACAATGAGCTGGTTGCCATCCGGGGTGAACCGGAGGAAATGGGAGGCTACCTGTCCGACCGTGCACTCCAGCACGACTGTGAGGTCATCGACTGTATGGATACAGCACCTCCCACTGGCATCCGCAGTGGCAAGCCGGGTGCCCTCCGGTGAGAGTGCTATGCCGGAGATGGGGGCATGGTGGCACCCGATCGTTCTTGTGATCTCCCCGGTCTCTCCGTCAAGGAACCGGATGACCCCGTCCACCCCGCCGGAAATGACACCTGCACCATCCGGCGTGACCAGCATGCACGACGCCCGGTCGGGTCTCATGTGCGTGTCCCAGAGCCGGTTGCCGGTTGTGGCATCCCAGCACCACAGGCATCCATCATGGGCTGCGCAGATGAGGTGGCGTCCATCCGGCATGAAAGCAAGCGATCGGGCGGAACCGGTACCCGCCTGCCGGGTGAATTGGAGGGTGCCGCTTTTCGTGTGCCAGACCCGGCACTGCCCGTCCGCACCCGCCGTCGCCAGCAGGTCGCCTGACAGTGAAAATGCAAGGAGTGCCGTGTGGCAGGCGGGATTCTCAAGTGTCCGGAGAGGTTGTTTCTCCGGTGCCGGAAACGTCCACGTTGCCGGTACGGTCTCCACGAGGTGTGTGAAGATTGCCCGGTCGTCCCCCACCGGTACCCACCCGGACGCCCGGAGGTGGTGGAGGGCGGCAATGGCGACCGGTTGTGGCGCGGAGAACAGGATGCGCCAGAGGCAGTCCCAGTGATGGGCGTCGGCAAGCCCGCACACGACCACTTCCCATTCCCCCTCTGTTTTCCGGTGCTCAGTACGTGTCCAAACCTGTTCCCGGAGGGCATCACCAAGCAGCTGGCAGGTATGGTTCCTCTGCGCCGCATCGAGGCAGATCCGCTTCTCCTGCCGGCATGCCTCTGCATATCCACGGGCAAGGAGCGGGTGTGATGGCAGGGGGTCGAGTGCTGCCAGTTCGGCAAACTGGCTGGTCACAAACAGGAACAGTGCCCGTCTGCTCTCCGGTGCAGGGGCATACCGGCATTCGCGTGCAAGTGTCACCAGCCGGGGATCGGCAGTCGCGAGCACTTCCGTGCACAATGTATTGATGGCATCCTGCTCCGTGAGGGAAGAGAGAACGGCGTGGGCGATCTGACGGACCGGATGGGATGGGGAGGTGAGGAGGAGCTGGACCAGTTCCCGCACTGCGAGGTGGTCACCGTGCTCTTCTGCCGCGTTTGCCAGGTGCCGGGTGTGCCGTATGCCGAGCCATGAGCCGAGTACCGGAACGTGCCCGAAACCCTTCATGATGGTCACGGGCGGATGGGGGTGATAGTCTCGAGTGCAACCAGCTGATCTGTGCCGGATCGTTCTTTTACGGCGGCTGAAGCAGAGAGCGCCCGCCCTTCGGCAAGCCACGCCCGGAGCGCAGTGACCGTTTCGCGCTGGGAGATAGAGAGCGGCACCTGCGTTCTTAAGGATCGTCGGATATCCTCTGTGGTCACGCGGCGCATATTCTCGTTGAAGGCAGCATACATCGCGTCGATAACCGTCTGCTCGATCTCGGCGCCGACATACCCCTCGCTCTCCTGTGCGAGCAGGTCAAGGTCGAACTCTGGCGGGAGGCACTGCCGTTTCCGCACATGCACAGAAAAGATCTCCCGCCGTTCCTCCGTGTTCGGGAGATCCAAGAAGAAGATCTCGTCAAACCGCCCCTTCCGGAGCAGTTCCGGGGGCAGGGCGGCGATGTTGTTTGCCGTTGCGACGACAAAGCAGGGGGCGGTCTTGTCCTGCATCCACGTCAGGAGGTGTGCGAAGACCCGCTGGCTTGTGCCTGCATCCCCGCTGCCGAACGCGAACGCCTTCTCAATCTCGTCCACCCACAGGATGCAGGGGGCGATCGTTTCAGCAAGGGAGAGCGCCCGCCGGGTGCGTTCTTCGGATTCACCGACAAGGCTCCCGAAGAGTGCGCCCACGTCCAGCCGGAGGAGCGGCAGGTGCCAGAGGTTCGCGATCATCTTTGCCGCGAGGCTCTTTCCCGTGCCGGGGATGCCGATGAGCGCGATCCCTTTCGGGGCGGGAAGCCCGTAGGCGCGGGCTTCTTCAGTGAACGCCCGTTCCCGCAGCCTGAGCCATTCCTTTAAGACCGCAAGCCCGCCCACGTTCTCGGCAGTCTCGGTGAAACTATAGAACTCAAGGGCATCGGTCTGGGAGAGGATATCTTTTTTGTCGGCGATGATCCGGTCGATATCCCGGTCATCGATCGTGCCGTGCGTGACGATTGCCTTCGCGAACGACCGTCGCGCCTGGTTAAGGGTCATGCCGAGGGCAGCCTGGATGACCTTCTCCTTTCCCGCTTTCGTCAGCGCCGAGACGATCCCACTGTTCGCGAGGAGGGTGTCGAGCTCGAATGCCAGTTCGGCGGCGCCGGGTGGTGGGAAGTGGATGATCACGGCATCGTCCCGGATCTCTTCCGGCACCCGCTGGTTTGGGGTGATGATGAGGATCGTCCGGCGGTTGTACCGGAACTTCTGGGCGAGGTTTCTGACTTTGCGTTTCACAGCCGGGTTGTTCCAGAACTCATGGAAGTCCTTTAAGATGATGACGGCGTTCTCGTCGGTCTTTGTGAGGTCGTCGAGCGCGGCAAGCGGGTCCCGTGACTGGGTGAGAAAGTTCCGGTTGCCGGTGATGACCGTGTACCCGTCAACGATATCCCAGGTGATGCACTGGCGCTGGGGTTCCCACCGCTCGCAGACCCCTTTCACCTCAGCAACCACACGTTCCTCTTCCGGCGTAAGTACAACGATCAGGGTCACCCGTGCCCGGAGAGAGATGTTGAGTCGCCTCCCGAAATCTGTTTCCGGGTGTTCCCGTGCAGCCGGCGTCATGTCCACCGCCTGACAACAAGACGCACTGTCCCGTCCGCTTCATCGGTCTGGGACACGAGCGAAAAACCTTCTTTTGCTGCTTGTTCGAGCACCATGGCTTTTGCATACTCCTTCTGGATCCTGCCCGCGTGCTCCTGGAGTTCATTCGCGAGCTGCTTCTCTCCGGCGCCGTATACTCCCCACCAGTCTGCGACCATATCGTAGGTCTCGCCGTTCCGGACGAATCCGACCCCATACCCTTTCGCGGTTTTCACGGCGATGTCGACCGCGTGCTGCCCCCGGTAGCCCTTGATCATGGTATCGGTCTCGACCGTGTAGCCCAATTGTTCGAGGCACTGGATGAGCGCCTCCCGGTGTCGGAACTGGGTGCGGACCCGGCTATAGTGTGACATGGTCGTGTATCTCCTCCCCGCACGGGGCTAATGCCTGCACCAGTCGCCCGGTGGGAAAACCGGTGGCAGTGAGTGACCCGTCCGGGGCGATGGTAAATTCCACGGTTGAAGACCTGTAGGGCACACAAGAACTGACCGGGGGGACCCGGTCCGACAGCCGGATGACCGACTGGTTGGAGGAACCGATGAGCGGGGCTGCACAGGAAAGGGATTGTACAAAAGGACCAGCAATTAAGAGATCTGTCACACGGAGCAGGTGCAACCACGAGGGAGTGCCGCGCCTTAAAAGTTCGTCGCAGGTGTACCCCGTGTAGGTCACGAGAGAGAGCCCGGCATCATGGAGTTCTTCCCCCACAACAGCAAGCGCGGCAGCCTGGGCGAACGGTTCCCCGCCGGAGAACGTCACACCGTCACTACCGGAGACGGCGAGAATCCGTTCCACAAGTGCAGGGACGGAAACATGACGAGCCGGTGCAGATGACCAGAACCGGGGATTGAAACAACCCTCGCACCGTATCGGGCAGCCCTGCACCCAGATCACCGTCCGGGTGCCGGGACCGTTCACTGCCGACCGGGCGAGGAAACCGGCAAGGTTGATTTGCGCCCCCTCGTCCGTTCCGTGTTCGTTCTCTTTGGGCTTTTTCATGGTACCGCCATAGCACCGGCTGCTTGTATCACGTAGATCGATGTATCTTACAGCATCACTTTAATTTCCCGAGCCAGACACTCGTGGGGACGTGCACAAAAAGCATACTTATGAGATACAATCTGAGCAAAAATGTTCGTGTTCCTGATTAATATACACATGGTTTGGGGTAAACGTAATGCCTAAAGATTACCTGGCGGATCCCGCTTGCTTCCCCCTGTTGCCCGCGCGCTTATAATGAACAACTCCCCATAGAATATGCAGTGAAAGCACAATTCGATGGTACCTCGGTACGGACAGGCAGCGCCGGGCGCGCGCTGTACGATCAGAGCGGGTACGGGCGACTGGACAAGGAAGGATTGCGACTCGCCCCGCAGGAGTCGCTCTACCTGATCCACCGCCAGAAGATCGAAGTGGAAGGGTACACCTTCGATTCCCTGCTTGCTGAATTCGCGGATGAGAAGAACTTCCTCCGCACGTTTCTTGTCTACCGGGACCTCCGGGAGCGCGGGTACGTAGTCCAGACGGGACCGCATGACTACCGGGTGTTCCGCCGGGGGGAGAAGCCGGGCACGGGGGAGTCGCTGTATTCCGTGCGGGTGCTCTCCGAGCGTGACCCGGTCCGGTTCGCGACTCTCATTGAGGAGGTAGTCGCTGCGAAGAACATGCGCAAACAGTACGTGCTTGCGGTCGTGGATGACGAGGACGAGCTCACCTACTACGAGATCAAATTCCAGAAGTTCCCCGGTGTCACCGCACCAACTGTACCCCTCCCCAGGTATGCTGCGGTGCTCATCGGGAAGTCCGGTATGGTGGCGGTTCCCCCGGATTCCGCGCTTGAAGAGGATGGTTTTGGCAAGCGACTGGACGAGTACCGGCTCATCCTTGCCCCTGTTGAACTCCTGTACCTGATGGAGCGGGGGGTGCTCGTGCTTACAAAAGACGGCAGTCCCGTCAGTGCCGAAGCCTATCTTGCGTCTGCCTGCGCAGCGGACAGCGAACTTGCCGCAAAGACGAAAGTCTATACCGAGCTGCGCCTGCACGGGTTTACGCCCCGGACCGGCTACAAGTTCGGTCACCATTTCCGGGTCTATTGCGGCACGAACGTGCACTCTGACCTTCTGGTGCATGCGATTGAAAAAGAAGCCGTGATGCCCATGAGCGTGATCTCCCGTTCGGTCCGGATGGCGCACAGTGTCAAAAAGAAGATGTTGTTTGGCTGTGTACATACTACAGGTATCCAGTTCGTCGAATTTGCACGAATCAAACTATGAGCGTTTTTATGCCAGAACCCACGATCAATCCCTGGTCAAGCAGCCCGGCTGTCGATGTCGAAAAACTTTTTTCCGAATTTGGCATCGAACCCATCACCCCGGTCCTTCCGGAACTCCCCGAGATCCCGTACTTTATGCGGCGGGGCATCGTTGTCGGACACCGGGACTACCGGCAGATTGCCGGTGCGATCCGGAACCGCACCCCCTTCCATATCCTCACCGGGTTCATGCCGAGCGGGCATCCGCATCTCGGGCACCTGATGGTGATGAAGGAGGTCGTCTGGCATGTGCAGCAGGGCGGAAACGGGTACGTGACCGTCGCTGACCGTGAGGCGCACGCGGTACGGGGTATGTCGTGGGACGACTGCCGGAAGTACGGGAAGGAGTATCTTGCCTGCCTCTATGCGCTCGGATTCGAGGGTACTACCTATTTCCAGAGCAAGAACGAGCGCCTGAAGGATCTTGCCTTTGAAGCCGCGACAAAAGTGAACTTCTCGGAACTCAACGCGATCTACGGGTTCTCCCCGGAGACCGATCTCGCTCATGCCGACAGCGTGATCACGCAGGTGGCGGATATCCTCTACCCGCAGATCGACCGTGAACCTGCCCCGACGGTTGTGCCGGTGGGCATCGACCAGGACCCCCATATACGGCTCACCCGTGGCGTCGCCCACAAGCTCCGCATGTTCACCGTTGAGGAACGTGACGGGTATATCAGTGTGCGTTCAAAGAACGCCCCGGATGCCGCACTTGAAGCCGTGAAAAAGGCGTTCTCCGGTGCAAAAAAATACGAGGGGCATGTCGATATCAAAGGAGGCGCCTGTACCGATGTGAGCGCGAAGGTGCGGGAGATCGAGCGTGCCCACGGGGGGTTCGGGTTCTTTACCCCGTCTTCCACATACCACATCTTCATGCCGGGGTTATCCGGCGGGAAGATGTCCTCGAGCATCCCGGAGAGCATCATCTCGTTCTACGAGACCGAGGCAGCGGTGAGAAAGAAGGTGATGAGCGGGATCACGGGCGGCAGGCAGACGCTTGAGGAACAGAAACGACTGGGCGGCGAGCCGGAAAAATGTTCGCTGTATCTCCTGAACCTGTTCCACATGGTGACGGATGATGCCGAACTCGCAAAGATACACGAACAGTGCCGGGCAGGGGAGATCACCTGCGGGCAATGCAAAAAAGAGACTGCTGAGCGCGTCGTGCGGTTCCTCGCGGACTTCAAGGAGAAGATGGACGTGGCAGCAGAGACGATCAGGGTGTGAAGATGGCAGAACTGACGCAGAACGAGAAACGGTTGCTTACAACGCTTGAGAGGGTAAAGAAGGCAGATGCTCCGCATCTCGCGAGCCTCCTTGGTGCGACTCCCGAAGCAGTGGTACAGTGGGCGCACCTCGCAGAGGACAAGGGACTGGTCCGGCTCGACCGTTGTGTGGATGCCGCCGTCATCTACACGGATGAGGGAAAGCGCTACGTAAAGGATGGGTTGCCTGAGACGCAGGTGCTGGCAAAGATTGGTGATGGCATAACCCTCGCCGCGTTGAAGGATGTACCGGCGTTCCCGATCGGCTTTGGACAGTTGAGAAAGAAAGGGCTCATCGCGGTCAAAGACGGGTGGGTGACCCGGACCTCCGGGGCATCGACCGCAGAGATCGAATCCGCGTTACAGACCCCCGTCGCGGAGGATTCCCTGACAAAGGAGCTCATCCGGCGGGGGATCCTCGCAGTGACCGAATCCGTGCAGTACATCATCACCATCACCCCTCGGGGAACTGAGCTCGCACAGCAGGGACTGGATCTTAAAGATGAGGTCGGCACCCTCACCCGCGAGCAGATCCTCTCCGGTGCATGGAAGACAGCAAACCTCCGCAGGTATGACGTGACCAAGCTCCCGAAGAAAGCATACCCCGGAAAAGTCCACCCCTACCAGCGGATCATTGGCGAGATGCGGGAGATCCTCCTCGAGATGGGATTTGAAGAACTCTACGGGGGCATCGTCCAGCAGTGTTTCTGGAACTTCGATGCCCTCTTCCAGCCACAGGACCACCCGGCTCGCGAGATGCAGGACACCTTTTACCTCAAAGAGACGCTCCCGCTCCCAAAAGGGTACGAGAAGGTGAAGGCGATGCATGAGGCAGGCGGCGAGACTTCTTCGACCGGTTGGGGCGGGGTCTGGAAGGAGGAGAAAGCCAGGCAGTGCGTGCTCAGGACACACACAACGAGTGTCTCGATCCAGCACCTGGCACAGAACCCGAACCCCCCGGTCAAGGCTTTCTGCATAGGCAGGGTTTACCGGCGGGAAACCATTGACACCACCCACCTTGCCGAGTTCGAGCAGCTTGAAGGGGTCGTGATGGATGAAGGTGTCACGTTTGGCAACCTGCTTGGGATCCTCCGCGAGTTCTATTGCCGCATGGGATTCGAGAGTGTTCGGTTCAAACCCTCCTACTACCCGTACACCGAGCCGAGTCTCGATGCGGAAGTGTATATTGAGGGTATCGGATGGATGGAGATGGGCGGTGCCGGTGTCTTCCGGGAGGAGGTTACCGCCCCGCTCGGCATCAACTACCCGGTGCTTGCATGGGGTCTTGGTGTGAGCCGGATCGCGATGCTCCGGCTGGGCTTGAAAGATCTCCGCTACCTGCACCGGAGCGACGTCGCGTTCCTCCGCGAAACGCCATCTTTGCGCTATACGACGGGAGGGGTATAAATGGCAACGATCTCCCTGCCCTACAAGTATCTCGAGCGGCTCACCCGCACCGATAAAAAGACGATCCTTGACAAGGTCGCACTCATTGGCTCCGATGTGGAGAGGATTGAAGAAGACCACGCGGATGTGGAGTTCTTCCCGGACCGCCCTGACCTTTTCTCCCCGGAGGGGGTTGCACGGGCGATGCGGGGCTACCTCGGGATCGAGACCGGATTGATCACGTACCCGGTGAAGCCATCAGGGATCTCGTTTACTATTGATCCGAAGCTTGCAGACATCCGCCCGGTCCTCGGGTCAGCGGTCATCCGGGGGGTCACGTTTGACGATGAATCAATCCAGAGCATCATGTCCCTGCAGGAGTCGCTCCACTGGGCAGTCGGCAGGGGCAGGAGTAAGGTCGCAATTGGTATTCACGACCTCGACACGGTCAACCCCCCGTTCCGCTATATTGCCGCACCCCGGACCCGGGCATTCGTTCCCCTTGACTTTGCCGAGTGGATGTCCATGGAGGATATCCTCGTGAAGCACCCTAAAGGCAGGGACTACGCGAAGATCGTCAAAGACTTCCCGCTCTTCCCGCTGATCATCGACGGGCACGATCACGTCCTCTCGTTCCCTCCCATCATCAATGGCGAACGGACGCGGGTAACCATCGATACGAAAAATATCCTCCTCGATACGACCGGCACCGATAAGCGGGCGGTGAGCGTTGCCGTCAACATTATCTGCACGGCGATGGCTGAAGCGGGTGCGACGATCGAGAGCGTAGAGATCGGCGGTGTGCAGACCCCGACTCTTGCCCCCGCAGAGCGGACCGTGAGTGTTACGGAGTGCTCCCGTCTTCTTGGCATCGACCTCTCTGCAGATATGATGGCATCTCTGTTGCAGAAGATGCGGTTTGGTGCCGAACCGGTCGGTGCAGACAAGGTGAAAGTGCAGGTACCCTGCTATCGGGCTGACATTATGCACGACTGGGACCTCTTTGAGGACGTGGCGATCGCGTACGGGTACGACAAGATCCCTGCCCTGCCGCCAAAAACGTTCACTGTAGGAAAACCTCACCCGGTGCAGGTCAACGCTGTCCTTGCCCGCGAAGCCTTCTGCGGTCTCGGCTACCTTGAGGTGATGCCATTTACGCTGACAAATGAGGACGTGCTGTTTAAAAAGATGCAGCGGGAGGAGAAGAGGGGTGTCCTTTTTGTCATGCAGCCGATTAGCATCGAGAACACGGTGGTCAGAACAGATCTCCTTCCCCTGCTCCTTGAATTTTTAACCCTGAACCGGCACCGCGAGCTGCCCCAGCGCCTCTTCACCGTCGGTGATGTAGTGGACTCCTGCCTTACGTACCAGCAGGCAGCGGGAGTCAGCATGCACCCGGAGGCGGACTTCTCAGAAGGTTACGCGTCTTGTGACGCGGTGCTCCACGAATTATCCATCGATTATACCGTAAAGGAATCAGCCGACCCGGCGTTCATTGAGGGGCGTCGTGGCGATATCATCGTTGCCGGAAAAACGGTCGGGGTCTTTGGCGAGATCCATCCCGCAGTGCTGAACGCCTTTGAGCTCGAACACCCCGTGGCGGCGTTCGAGTTCGATCTCAGAGCCGTACCGGGATACCCCTCTCCCTGAGATATTCTTTTACGTCCCGGACCGTGTATTCGCCGTAGTGGAAAACACTCGCGGCGAGGCACGCGTCGGCTTTTCCTTTCACGAATCCGTCATAGAAATGGGCGAGCGTTCCGACGCCCCCGCTCGCGATGACCGGGATGTTCGCCGCTTCCGAGATGGCGGCGGTGATCGCAAGGTCAAACCCGTTCTTCGTCCCGTCGGTTTCCATGCTGGTGAGGAGGATCTCTCCGGCGCCGCGTTCTTCGGCTTCCTTTGCCCAGCGGATGGCGTCGATACCGGTGGGTTTGCTGCCGCCGTAGATGACGATCTCGTACCAGCAGGTCTCGCCGGTATCGAGCGTGACCGGAATGGCGTCAGGGTTCTTTGTATAGTTTCTCCTGACGTCCATGGCGACGACGATGCATTGCGTCCCGAAGGATAGCGCGCCCTGTGTGATGAGCGTTGGGTCGTGGACGGCGCTCGTGTTGATGCTCACCTTATCGGCACCGGCACGCAGGATCTGCTGGATGTCGTCGAGCGAGCGTATGCCTCCACCAACCGTGAGGGGTAGGAAGAGCTGGTCGGCGGCTCGCTGGATGAGTTCGATGATCGTCCCGCGTTTCTCTTTTGAAGCGGTGATGTCCAAAAAGACAACCTCATCCGCGCCCTGCTCGTTGTAGCGCTGGGCGAGTTCCACGGGATCCCCGGCGTCCCGTAACGAGAGGAAATGGGTGCCTTTGACTACGCGCCCGTCTTTTAAGTCAAGACAGGGTATGATCCGCCGTGTGAGTACCATGGGGGATCACTTCGGGCTTTTCTCATCGCTCGCGGGTTTGCCTTTTTTTGTGCCGGTTTTTCTGGCAGGTGCTGCCTTTTTTGATGAGGCGGGTTTTTTCGTTGAACCGTTTTTTTCCGGAGCGGCAGGAGACTCTTTCATCTTATTGATGGTATTTTGCCGACCTCCGAGGATAACCTCGTTCTCCGGTTCCTGTTTGAGGGCTTTGTCATATGCGCGGAGTGCCTCGTCATACCGGCTGACTTCGGAGAGTGCGTTGCC
>JAQTSH010000150.1 GCA_028711405.1 Methanoregula sp. | reverse complement strand
TCATCTGTGTCTCCATCAATAAACGAAGCAACATCTTCAGGAACGAGCGAAATTACTGCATCCAATGGATTTGACGTGCAATTCAGTCTCTTCGCATCCATCATGCGTCTCGCCAGTACACTTGAAAGCCTTGCAGAGAAGGTGTTGCCCTCCCATGCAGTCTGATCCGGTTTTTTCGGATCTCCCCGTTCAAGATTTGCCCGTATTGATCCGACCTTCCCTGTTGCTCTGATTGATGCAAGCGCCGCTGCAATCCGTATCTCAAGAGATCCGTCGTCAGCAGCGGCAATCCATCCGGGACTTAAACCGAAGAAGGAAGGGGGAGAACCCGTTGCCTTTGTTTTCGTCCTCTTTGCCAATAACTGTTCCATCTGCCCGATAGCTGCGATAAGGTATTTGATCTGTATTTTTTCCCCATGCAGGAGAATTTCATACATTGCATGATCAATCCGGCGTCTGGCACTCACGAACTCCGAGGGGACCTGGGGGAATTCTTTTCGTATGAAGTTGTCCAGTTTCTGAAGAATCGGATCAAGTTGCCGGATAAGGTCCGATTCCCGACGATAGGTAACCGGAAAGCGACCCGATGGAAGGGCGATGTAAATTTTACCCCTTCTCTTCAGGATATCGTATCTGACAAATTCAGTAACGCCACGGTCAATGCCCAGCGAAGAGACAGCTTCCGCAAATTCGAGGGTATTACTGGCACGTTTCGTCCCTACTTCCGATCTCCCCTCCCCGATGAACGCCTTTAATTCGCTGAGTCCGAGGGGTTTTTGCCAGAGCGGTGCCCAGATCTCTGCCAGTGGCTTATTCTCGTCTTCTGGAGTGGCTGATGAGTACCCAATTGCCTTTACCCGCACGGTAAATGGACTCTTTGGGATCTCGCTCCGTTCAACCGCATCCCTCCGTCCGACCCCACTCGACCATATGATGGCTCCTTCCATTGTGAAGATAAAGTTCCAGGGATTTGTTGGCACGTCCGGAACTGTGATACCAAAACCCTGATTGTTCCCCCCGGTACATCCGGGATAGAAAAAGCCGGTTGGAGAAAATATAAGGGACTGCGAAAATTCACCAAATAACGCGGAGATGAGGAGCCCTTTACTCCCATCAGATAGTCCTGTTTCGGAATCAAAATCCAGTTTTTTCAGCATTTGTGCAAATGTAGAGGTAAACCCCTGGCTTCCCTCATTCCCGCCAGTACCAAGAATCTGAGAGAACGTTCGTTCATTTGCTGATAAAATATACACGGCATCCAACCAATCCAGGAACGTGTCCGAAAGCTCTGATCGGCACCATTGAAGTAACTGAAGTGTCAGTTCTCCGCTATCCGGCTTGGTATTCAACGTATGTCGTTTAAGCAAATCCTTGACGCTCCCCACCCCCTCATTGTATTTTTTAAGTCTGGGGGAGGGTGATGACATTAGTTTTCCAATTGTCTCACGGGCAGTCTTTTCAGGACTCCCGGGATAGAACCCGGATCTGGCACCCCACGGTGCGACAATCGGCGTGGGCATGTATTCTTCCAGAAAGAACCGGGAGATTCCCTCTTTGTCAAGAACGGATTCGATGCAGAACGTCCCGTCTTCCCACCACCCTTTGGCATGGGGATCTTTCTGTTCAGCGATGAGCCTGATGATGGCGAGTGCTTTCAGGTACGCTCCTAAAGGTTCGGCGGTGCAACCCTCCAGTATCACGCGCGTCATGATCTCCTCATGCTTGCCCGTTCATCAGCAGCTTTCACCAGTGCCTCCATAAACGCCAGCCTGAATATGCCAAGATCCTCGCGGTCCCGCAGTGCCAGCATCCGTGCCAGCCAGCTCTGACCCCGCGTGCCGTCACCCAGGTCCATGTACGAGAGGTCTATCCGGGTATCTGGCATGACAACGCCTCCTCCAAGATCTGTGCCGGGAATGGCATCCTGATCCCAGACTCCCCGTGCGAACCGCAGTTCTTTATCTCCAGGTAAATACTCATCCGGCATCGAGCGGATGGAAAGCCGTACTTTGCCATGATGAGCAGCAGCAAGATATGCGACCAGATCCGGCTTGCCGTTGAGAAGTGCAAGAATCCCGGACGCCAGCTCGTGCCGGAAATACCTTCGCCTGCCATCCTCGCTCGATACAATCCGGTCATGCCTCCACGCACCCTTCGGTGCCTTTGCTGCGATATACCCCGGCGGTCTCTCTCTCAATTCTTCGGGCGCGATCATTGCCTGAAACGCACGGTGGGCTTTGCCGGCATCGTGCCACCGGATCCCTTCGAGAAGCATCTCCATCCATCTGTCCGGTAAACCGAGAGCATGAGCCATCTGGTTCATCTCATTCCATACCTCATCGGAATGCTCAGCAATGGTCTGCCAGTTCCCCGCTGAACTGGAATTATCGCCATAGCCCTTGTCGGAATCCGTGGAGTCTTCGGGGGGAATAACCGGCACATGCACCTTGGATTTGATCGCCCACCCCACCGCAGGCAGATAACATCCATCCTTACAATTGAGCATCAGGGAGAGCCCCGGAAAGATCTGGGATGGATCGCGAACCCACGACCAGCGCTCTTCAAGGGAATCCCAGTACCAAACACGAATACCATTCTTGACATTTACAAGATCACGCACATCTTTGATTGGAGCCGGGCAGAGTTCGTCCCGGGTTGGCAATGGCTCCTTCTCTGTCGGGTCGTTACCGGATACCTCTCTCCAGAAAACATGGACATCTGTATCTGTCGATTCGCGGATGAACCGGGATATATCTGTATCATGCCCCGTGAGGTCTGGCGTTGTGTCAAATAACTCGATGATATCCTTCTTCCTGATCACGTGCTTTACCGGGAGAGGCATTGCATGAGATGGCAATGCATCCGGGCTCGCGCTGTGTCCTTCAATGGTTGCGAGTATCGTGCGGGATGCGTTCAAGTCCTCATCTGTATAAGGAAGAGCCTGACTTTTCTCCCCGGTCGGTACATCAATCCAGAAAATCTCAGACTCTTCGTATTCCCCGTAACGGTTACACCGCCCGAACCGTTGAACGAGTGACGACCACGGAGCAAGATCTGTAAACAGGGTTCTGGCAGACACATCAACGCCTGCTTCGATCACCTGTGTTGAAATGATGATAGTGCCTGCCGCGCCCGGCTCGGCGAGCAACTCATTTACCCGCTCTTTCCGATCCACCGGTCTGAAATGAGAATGGACGAGGACGATCCTGGGTGCGGGCTGTTTCTTCATTAGGACGGTCTTCAGACCCGAATAGATCTCCATCGCTCGTCTGACCGTGTTCAGGACAACAAGGGTACGGGTGCCTTCACGATGGTGCTCGATAATTTTTGCTACAATCTTCTTCGACTCACTCTTTTTCGCAGCCTTTGTCTCATCCTCATCAATAACACATTTCTTGATCGTCTTGACCGCGTGAAACCGGGTCCTGACATTTTGGTCTGCAAGATCATCCGGTGTGAGGGTTGTCGAAACTAAATTTTCCGGGTTGAAATCGACTGTCTTCAACCAGTCTTTTTTCAGCGTTGCACTCATCCAGAGAGTCTTTGTATTCGTGCATTCCATCGTCCCCATCTGGGCACGAAACGCCTCCATCTGTGCCCCGGTAGAGAGACCCGCGCCCATCAACTGAACTTCGTCCATCACCCAGAGACTGTCATTATTGAGAAGCCCGAAATGCATTGCCCACCGGTAACGGCTCATGCCGTACCCCCGGTTCAGTGCGCGCGACAGGAGCATATCCTGTGTGCCAATGATGATGGCATCTCTCTCCGGGTACAGATCCCAGTCACCGGACACCTCTCCCCCCATGAGAGTAGTAACGACGATCTTATCCGGATTTTCAAAAGAGGGTTCGTAGCCTTTGATCACGGTTTTGGCATCGTGGCTCCCGATATCCAGTGTGCCGCCGAGTAAACCGCGCCGGTCAAGCCATCGTGTCACATTATCTGTTGTCTGCTCAACAAGGACTCGCATCGGCAGACAATACACAAGCCGGCGCGGGGTCATCGTACGAATTGCAGGATTTTCGTGAAATCTTCGTCTCCAGAGCCAGCCAAGAATGATAGCAGCGGTTTTCCCGATACCCGTGGGGATGTGTATCAGTTCCGGTATATTCCCGTCGTCCAGGGCAAGTTTCTTCTGGTAAGGATAAGGGTAAAAGTCTGTGGCGCTCTTGAAAAATTCATCAAAGGTGTCTGATTCCATTTTTTATTTGTCCTGTTGTACTCCCAATTCTATACAAACTATGGAATGATCTCTGAGACGATAATGTTTTGGATGTGATTCTATCCGGCTTCAGTGAAGAAGACCCAGGTTCCACTCTTGAATAACTGCCCGTCCGGAATCCCAAATCACCCAATGCCTCAGTAACGTGAACGAGGGGAGGTTGGTGATGTTGATCGTGTCAGGGAGATTTCAATAGGACTTACGCAATGTGGCTTCAAACCGTAAATTTTGGAAATGAAAAATTGTAACCACAACATGACGTAAAATATATTCCGTTGTTAAAAATCTAAAATTGCGTACGTCGTATCTACTATCCATCGTATCCTGTCTCAAAACCCGTCATGAACGCTGTTTACGGCATTGCGGCAACTTGCGGCACGTTGCGGAAAAATGCCGCAAAGAAAAAGGCGCAGTAAAACCTTCAGATTTCCTTAAAACGAATAATACTAAGAATTAAGTACTAATAACATATTCATTGCGGAAAATCCGGAATTATGCGGCATCCCTTGCGTACCTGATGTTCCGGGGCATGGTGCAGATCCATGTTCCTGTATTCCGCCATCTTCCGCAACGAACAATCGATCATTGCAAATATCCATCTGATACAGGAATACTGCCCATTTCGGTCTCCAATGGGTTGCAGCAGATTCCGCCAGGTTGCCGCAACGTGCCGCAATTCCGCACAACTCCCATAAAATGGTGGCACAATGATCCACACGATGCCCGCGGCACATAATGAATACACAGTGTACAA
>JAQTSH010000149.1 GCA_028711405.1 Methanoregula sp. | reverse complement strand
GCGGCGTTCGTGATCGGGATTGTTGTGGCGTATGTGATGCAGCGGGCAGGTGCCCGTCGGAGACAAGAGATGCCTCCGTGCTGAAGTATCTCATAAAACTGGGGACGTGACGGGTGTCCGGTCCCGGAAGTGCCGTCTTGTGCATCAATACGACTACCAGGCAGGACAGTTCGTTCACTCATCGGGAGAACCTTCACAAGAAGGTATCCCGATCTGAACGATCAGGGCACCGTTTGCCGGCTTTTCTGGATGTATGGATTCGGTATATCAGGGTATGTGATCAACAATCCAAGGGAGAACCGATAGAGAAAAGAATTGAGCGCTGGTTCCCTGGATCGGACACGAGAGCAGCGCATCAATTTCGTCACCACCAGAAATCCAAAAACGGGGAGAAACCCTATGTCAGACTACTTTGAACAGGCAGCGATTGTTTGGGACAATCCCAACCGGATGCAGATGGCAACGACAATTGCCGGTGCGATGATCCGTGCCCTGCACCCCCGTGGCACCGAGACCCTGATGGATTACGGTACCGGCACCGGGCTCGTGGCGTTACAGTGCCGGCAGCATGTCGGGCGGATTATTGCTGTGGATTCGTCGCCGAAGATGCTCTCCATGCTCACGCAGAAGATTGCAGCCGAAGGGATTTTAAATGTTGAACCGCGCGAATGGAGTGTCGGAGGGGATACCGGGGGAATGCCCCGGTTTGACGGCATCGTGAGTTCGATGACGCTGCACCATGTCCATGATACGCTGCTTGCCGCACGGACGTTTCATTCCCTGCTCCTCCCCGGTGGACGGATTGCGATTGCGGATCTCGATGCAGAGAACGGGGAGTTTCATGAGAAGCCCGGTATTGCTGAACATGACGGATTTAACCGGGAGCACCTGGCGCAGCTTTTCGCCTGCGCCGGGTTTATGGACATCCGGTTTGAGGAAGCTGCCACGATTGCAAAACCTTCCTCGCGGACGGGCGCACTCCGGGACTTCACGATCTTTCTTTTGACGGCAACGCGGGAGTAGAGCACATGACCCCCCGCTGTGATCGGACAGGCATCGCGGCAGCGCTTCATGAAGGGGACGGAAAGCACAATCCGGTACAGGTGGGTGAACACCATATCGTTTGAATGCCAGCAGTGCGGGGAGTGTTGCAGTCACCTGGGACTTGTCCATATCATCTACAAAGACCTGGGCGATGACCGGTTTATTGTCAACAACCAGTACACCGGTGAGAAAACCTCTGTCACTATCGATCCGGATAAACACGAACTCTTCCGTGACCGGAGCATCTTTACCGAACGCCCGGAGGCGTGCCCTTTCTTCCGGTTTGACCCGGTTGCCGCGAAGGGTTACTGCACCGTCCATCTCACGCGCCCGGAGATCTGCCGGGACTACGGCTGCTGGCGGATGCTGATCCTTGGTGGAAACGGCAAGCGAGCCGGGCGGATCATGTGCGAGCGGCATCTCGCCTCAGAAGATCCTGCGCTGACCCGGCTCTTCGAGGAGCAGATCAATACAGTGATCGAAGACGATACCGCCCTGTGGGATGCGATGGTGATCCGCTGCCTGACAAAAGCCGGATATACGGTACGAACCTGACCCCGGGGCAATGGGAGTACGATATCTGGCACAGGGATTCCGCACGAACACGATCCGTAAATCGGGGTCAAAAGAACCGGTTTGGAATTTTGAAATAGTATTTTCGCTATTTTTGCCAAATCAGCATACAGCCAACCCTTTTATACCCCTTTGTTTCCACTGGAGCGCACGCGAAATGAAGCGTAATTGGCGAAATGAATCTAAAATTTCGATTTTTTAAATAAACCGGTTCTTTTGCGGGGCAGGAGGATCGTGGTGCCAGTTTGTTTCCGGCTCGTCCGGAAACCGTGTCCCATGCTGATATTCTCATAGGTTCAGCATCAATACTCTTCTGCAATGATCGAAGCCCAACCTATACCCCCTGCCGAACAGGATGCCGCATGAGATCCGTCACGTTGCCTTTCGGCACCTTCTATAATGGAGACTGTATCGGTGGAGCACAGGCACATCTTCCGGATAACTCAGTAGATCTCATCATCACGGATCCGCCCTACGGTATCGAAGGCGATAAACTGCACCGGCACTACAACCGGAACGAGGAGTATGTTGTTGGGGGATATGTCGAAATCCCGGCGACGGAGTACGGGGATTTCTCGATCCGGTGGGTGAAGGAAGCAGAACGGGTGCTGCGTCCCGGGGGGTCGATGTACATTGTGTCCGGCTATACCAACCTCTACAGTATCCTGCACGCCCTGAAACAGACGCAGTTACAGGAGGTCAACCACCTCATCTGGCGATACAGTTTCGGCGTGTTCACCCGCCGGAAATATGTGTCAAGCCATTACCACATCCTCTATTATGAGAAGCCCGGCAGGGAACGGACGTTCAACCTTGAATCCAGGTACGGGCTCTCTGAAAAATCCCCGGATGGACGCTCGCAGAACAACGCCGACCGCGAGGATGTCTGGATCATCAACCGCGAATACAAGCCCGGCACAGTGAAGAACAAGAACGAACTGCCGGTGCAGATCTTAACGAAGATGATCCAGTACAGCTCGCACAAAGGCGATCGGGTCTGCGACTTCTTCCTCGGCGGGTTCTCCACCGCCAAGGTCGCCATTGGTCTGAATCGCCACGCCTGCGGATTTGAGATCTCGGAGCAGATATTTGAGACAAAGATACCGGAGATCGAAAACCTCACCCCCGGGTATCTTCTCTCTTCCTTGCGGGAGCCGGTCCTGGATAACCCTGAAAATTCGTGGAAGTCCTGGACCGCCGATGAGATCCGCCAGCTCACCGCAGAGTACGTCCGGCTTTCTGCGGAAGGCATGACAAAGAAGCAGATCCTCCACGAGCTCGGTGAGACACACGGTCGGGGACATTGGGCAATCCTCAAAGCCTTAAAGAAGAACGGTTTGATCCCTGAGAAGAATCGGACGTCGAAGCGTACGGCATCTTCATGAGTGCGTTGCCGGTTGCCGTGCAGCGAGCCGGGAAAACCTTCTGACCCGGTGGGGGGATTCCTGCCAACCGGCACCGGCAGCGGGTGTGTGTTTCGCGTCACCCCGTTTACGGGTTTTTGCGGTATGCGAACCCTCGACGGGTGACGAAACCTTAACAACCTTTCCAGCCATAGCTATTCGCACTATGTGGAATGCAGTCGAGATCGATGCGTGGGTTGCCGGCAGGAAAGGCAGCCTGGAAGAGGCGCGTGCCACCGTCACCGGGATCATCGGACGGGTACGAAAGGATGGCGATACCGCATTACGGGAACTCTCCCGCCACGTAAAACTGACCGAGATCGCGGTCAGTGATGAGGAGCGGGAAGCGGCATACGATGAGGTCGACCCGAAGATTGTCGAGAGTCTCATCGAGGCAGAAGCCCGGATCGAACGCTTCCACGAACTACAGCGCCCCCGCGACCTCTGGCTTCAGGAGATGGAGCCGGGCATCGTGCTCGGCATCAAGACGACCCCCCTCAACCGGGTGGGGCTCTATATCCCCGGCGGCAGAGCAGCCTACCCGTCATCCGCGCTCATGTGTGCGGTGCCGGCACGGGTGGCAGGTGTGAAGGAGATCTGCGCCTGCTCCCCGCCCCCGATCAGCCCCATGACCCTTGTCGCCCTTGACATTGCCGGCGTGACCGAGATCTACCGGTCCGGCGGGGCGCAGGCAATTGCCGCAATGGCGCTCGGGACGGAATCGGTAAAACCGGTCCAGAAGATCGTCGGTCCTGGGAACGTCTATGTCACGCTCGCAAAGATGATGCTAAGGGAGAACGTGGAGATCGATTTCCCCGCAGGTCCGAGCGAGATCGGGATCATCGCGGACGAGACGGCGGATCCGGCGTTTGTCGCCGCTGATGTCCTCGCGCAGGCAGAGCACGACCCGAATGCCGCCTGCATCCTGATCACGACCGACATAACACTCCCGGCGAAGGTCGGGCGCGAGATAGAGATACAGATGGAAAAAGCCCCGCGAAAAGAGATCATCGAACAGGCAATGAAAAACTCCGGGTATGCGGTTGTTGCCGATCTCGATGCCGCGATTGCCGCCTCGGATGTGGTCGCGCCCGAGCACCTCTCGATCCAGGTCGCCGATCCCCTGGCAGTGGTCACCCGGGTGAAGAACGCCGGCGCCATTTTTGTCGGCAGGTACTCTGCCGTTGCCTGCGGTGATTACGCGGTGGGGACGAACCATGTGCTCCCGACCGCAGGGTATTCGAAGATGTACTCCGGGCTTGATGTCCAGCACTTCTGCAAGACCGCATCAGTTGAGATGATCGACAGAAACGGGCTAGAGACCATTGGCGATATCGTCGAGACTATCGCAACCGCAGAAGGTCTCCACGCCCACGCAAACTCGGTCAGGGTACGCCGGTCGTCGAAAGGGAAGAAGTAGGAATCTTTTCCTTACTACGGGGAAACCCCGGAGCCCGCATCCTGCTGCGCCCGTGAGAACCTCCCTCCTTCTTCCGAAGTCTCAAAAAAGGGAATTTCGGAATTACAGCACCTGCACGAGCGTGAGTGCGACAAATCCCCCGAACCCGACGACGAGAGCTGCCATCACCAGGTAATCAGCATGGAGAAACCGCTTCTCACGGACATGGGTTCGCTTACCAGTACGGTACCCCCGCATATCGATCGTCAGCCCAAGCACATTCGAGCGGAGCAGCGCGTTCGAGACCAGCGGGATCACGATCGGTGCGACACTCCGGATCTTTCCTAAAAATCCGGAACCGGGGTTGTAGCCCCGTGCCAGCTGGGCTTCGTGAATGCGTTTGCCTTCAATCTGGAGTGTCGGGATGAACCGGAGCGCGATGATGAACATGAGAATGTAATCGATCGGCATCCTGCACTTCTCCAGCGCATGCACAAGATCCCGGGGCTGGGTGGAGATGAGGAAGAGCTGGAACGCAAAGATCAATACCATGAACCTCAGGGTGAGGATTAACCCA
>JAQTSH010000148.1 GCA_028711405.1 Methanoregula sp. | reverse complement strand
ACTTCGCAGCAGAAGAAACCGGTCTTTTCGGCATAAATCCAGAGTTCGTAGTGCTGATCCGGATCTGCCGGCACGCGTGCCAGCCTCTTACGGAAGATCTGGATCTCGTGGGCATAGCGTGCTTCAACGTCACCTTGACCCCGGGGTTTGGTCAACGCTTTTTTGATCCGGATTGTGCGTATCCCGCCATTTTCTCCAAACGCGACGACACAGAGCGGAAGACTGTTCTTTGTCTGGGTCTTTGGCAGGATGTGCACACGGAAACCCTGGCTTTTTAAGAGAGCTGCCGTTGCGGATTCGAGCAGGTACCGGCATGGGGACGGCATCAGGGAGCACCCCTGTATTTGTCTGGTGCAGAGTCCTGCCCGCAGGCATGCTGATCGAACGCACGGCACCGGGCACCCGGCTCTCCGGTAGGAGATATGGCACTCTTCCGGCAGTGCCATCGGAATTTTATCACCGCAAAAAAAGGGACACTTACCCTGACACCGTGTTCGATCATGCGCTTCTCGTTCTTCATTATGCCCGGCAGGTGCTCGTATGCACCGGGGGCGTTTGGAGTGAACCGCGAAGGTTCACTGCGTGCAGGACTCTGCTGCATAAAATGTTCTCCAGATTTTTCCGATTTGTTCATCAGCGATACCATGACGGGCAAGAGAATGCCCTGTCCAGAATGCAAAAAACCGTCGGTGAGCGCAGTGCTGGAGCCTTGACTGTCGCAGTCGCACGTGTTATCGTTCACCGAACGGCAGGTGACTTGACAGCGACGAGATAGACCAGAGCATCACGCTCATTGGACCGACGGTCAAGGTTGTACGAGAGAAAAAGAGTGGGTAAAAAACGAGATGCGGGCACCTGTCGGTGCAGTTCCGTATCCCGGTTGTGCTCTGTATCTGCATTCTGCCGGGACATTCATAAGGTCCGCCAGTAAGCACACGAACAGCGAGAAAAAATTGATGTACCTTGCGTATACCACTGCTTCATGGAGTGATTTGGCATACGGCAGGAGCATCCTCGCGGTTATTGCGCCGAGATAGTTTTTCATGTTATTACTCTTCGTATGAGGGTCTTACATATAAGATTTCTGTAATCCGCAGGTTAGCTCAATCAATCCGGCAACGATACGGGCTCATATTTGCGGGGAAAATCCGATTTTTTGGGGCGCGCGGAAATGGACGTGAAAAATTGTGTGAATATCTGTTTTACCGGGATATTTTCCGCGAAAATAGAAACGGTGGGGGTACGGCAGGTTTACAGGAAAACAGAGTTTGTAATTTTTCAACCACCGTGCCCGTGATTACAGAATTTTCTGGTGATTTTAGCGGGAGTCCGGGATGTTTTCTGATGGTCTATTTCGCTTCATCAATACACGTTTTTGCTGACATCATACCGGCACTCCTCACCTTTGAAGAACCAGTTCCGGTAGACAATTGGCGTGATGATCGTTGTAAGCAGGCGCATCAGGACGAGCACGACATAAACACCCTGATCGATAATTCCCGCTTCCAGCCCGATGAGTGCGACGATCACTGCAATTTTGTCAAGTATTTCTTCGATAAAGTGTTTTTATTCACTACCCTGCCAGAGATACTCCACCCGCCACTCTGTTCCGGAATTTTCCTCCATATTTGTACACTTCCATCACCGCAATCAGGGTGAGTGCCATCATAAAGAAGATAAGCCACTCATCGAACGTTACCGGTGCCACTCCCAGCACATCCTGCATGAACGGAATATACATCGACAGGATATGGATTCCCTGCGCTGCGATTACACCTATGATCAGGAAATAGTTGCGGGAGACCGGAACGCGGAATGCAGACATGCTTTCTGAACGGCAGTTGAAGACATGGCAGTTCTCCAACAGGACCATCAGGAGCAGAACCAGATTCCGTGCCGCAGATTCTTCAACACCCGCACCGAGAAGGAAATACCAGACCACAAATGCAGACACCCCCATGTAGAGCCCTGATACGAGCGTCTCTTCCGCCATCAGGCGGTTGATGATTGTTTCAGACGGGGGTCGTGGCTTTTTCTTCATCACACCCGGTTCTCCGCCTTCAAAGGCAAGGGCTACATCCTGGATCCCGTTAGTCACCAGATTAAGCCAGAGCAGCTGGACAGCAAGGAGCGGGAGCGGGAGATTTGCAACAAGCGCAAGCGTGAAGAGGACCACTTCGGCAAAACCCGTGGATATGAGAAGGTAGGTCACCTTCCGGATATTATCATAGATGATGCGCCCCTCGTGAACACCGGAAACGATGGAGGAGAACGCATCATCGGTTACAATGATGGAGGCGGTGTCCTTCGCAAGGTCTGTTCCGGACCCCATCGCAATACCGATATTTGCTTGTTTTAATGCCGGCGTATCGTTAACACCATCACCGGTCACGGCAACGTAATGGCCGATTTTTTGGAGATGTTTTACGATTGCGAGTTTCTGGAGTGGAACTACACGGGCAAAAACAGAAATTTTTCCCAGTTTTTTAACCGTATCAGGATCTTCAGAACTCCCGGATGCTTCCAGTTCGGCACCGGTGATAACATGTTCCGGTGAGGCGGCGATGCCGAGATCGCGGGCAATTGCGAGCGCGGTTGCCGGGTGATCGCCGGTTACCATCACGACACGGATGCCCGACTCCTGGCAGGCACGAATTGATTCCCTCGCATCCGGTCGTACCGGGTCGATGAAACAAGCAAATCCCCTGAAGGTGAGTGGCGGGATATCATTATGAAGGAATTCTTTTTTCCCGGCATCCGTGTCGAGACCAGCACCGGCAATCGCAATGACACGATAACCCTGACCCGAAAGATCCAGCGCCCGCTCCGTCATCTGCGGTAGATTGAGACGAAATATCCCGTCACCTGATACCTGGTCCCTGCACATCGGAAGGATCACTTCCACTGCCCCTTTGACTGCTACGCGGGAACAGGTCCCGTCACGGAAAAAGGTTGCAGCATATCTCCTCTCGGCTTCAAACGGGATTTCGCCAATAATCGGTTTACCGCTCCGCACATCATCGGGATTTATGCCGAGTTTATATCCATACGCAAGAAATGCAATATCAATAGGATCGCCCACGTGAGTCCATTCCTTCCCGGAACGGGCAAGTTCAGCGCTGTTGCAGATGATCCCGACGAGGGCGATCTCTGAAAGGCATTGCTGGTCAGTATCTGAAACAAGCTCATCATGGAGCAATGCAATCCCGCCCTCTCCGCAATACCCTTCGCCGGTCAATGTGTAGGAATGACCATCCGGCAATTCCACCCGCCGCAAGGTCTGGGCATTCACGGTGAGCGTTCCGGTCTTGTCACTCGCAATGCAGGTGCAACTTCCCAGCGCTTCAACGGCAGTCAGCTTCCGTACGATCACGTTCCTTGCTGCCATCCGTGATACACCTATCGAGAGTGCGACGGTGATGGCAACCGGCAGTCCCTCCGGGATGGCGGATACTGCAAGGGCAACAGCGATGAAAAACACATCAATGGTAGGAATGCCCCGTGAGATCGCGACGACTGCAAGGACGCTGCACGCAGCAACAACAAGAATTCCGATCCTTTTCGAAAACGTCTCCATCCGGATAACCAGGGGCGGTTTTACCGATTCCGTGGAGACGACACTTTGCGCGATCTTTCCTACTTCGGTGAGGAGCCCGGTAGCCGTGACAACGCCCTCGGCTTTGCCTGATATCACCGTTGAACCGGCATACACCATATTTCCCCGTGACATGAACGGAGTAGTTTCCGGCAGAACGTCCGCATCTTTTTCTAACGGGAGCGATTCACCGGACAGGAGGGATTCATCAACTTTTAACGAAGATTGCCGGAGTAGGCGGATATCCGCCGGAATGCGATCGCCCTCACTGATAAGGATGACATCCCCTGGCACGATCTCGCCGGCATCCACCGTTACTCCATGCCGGTCCCGGCGGACACGGGCAAAAATCCGGAGTAGTGCCTGCAATGCCTGGGCATTTTTCTCGGCTTTCCATTCCTGCAATGTCCCGATGATGGCGTTCACCATAATGACCGCGAGGATAAAAAGCCCATCTGTGAATTCTCCAATCCCAAACGAGATGAAGGCAGCAATCATCAGGATATAGATAAGAGGACTTTTAAACTGACGGAAGATGACTTCCCAGACTGCCACGGGTTTCTTATCAGGGAGTGTGTTGCTGCCGAACTGCCCCATTCTTTCCCGGACTTCCCCGGCAGCCAGTCCGGAGGGTGATGATGCAAGCAGCGAATAAACCTGTTCTTCAAAAAGAGCATGCCAGGCGGTCTCTGTCAGTGTCTGCCGGTCACAGCATGATATTCCGGGGACATTTCCCTCAGGGGACTCTGTTGCGCCATCCGTGTTCATTTCCGTACCATGAAATGACGGTATGAATATTTAGGCTCTTCTCCAATTTTAGGAAGAAATTTTTTAGAGAGTATTCCATCTCAAAAATCCAGGAAATATGCCATTAGCCCCATGAACTTCTGCCGCCGAAGGCGGAGGCATCCTCTTTACTGCCTCACCTCACAGAGGTGAGGAGGAGCACGTCCCGAAGGGTGAGGAGCGAAGGGGGGTCGCAGTGCCCCCCCGTAGCGACGAAAGTGCGGGGAAAATTTGATGGATTTAGGAAGGCTCAAAGTTTATCTACAATCACTAAATTTTTTAGCTAAAAACGGTCAGAATTTTCGAACTCAAAAACCTCAATTCTACAGAATTTATCAAAATATGGGTTGAATCAGATTTTTTACTAATTTGATGTCATCCTAAATCGGGAGAAGAACCAATATTTAAAAAGGGACAGTACAGGAGAAGGTATTGTACGGGAACCCTCCCCGGCAAGGAAATTTTCTCTCATTTTCCCTCATCAATACATGTTCCGCTGACGTCATACCGGCACTCCTCGCCTTTGAAGAACCAGTTCCTGTACACAATCGGTGTGATGATTGTCGTAAGCAGGCTCATCAGGACAAGCACGACATAGACACCCTGATCGATAATTCCCGCT
>JAQTSH010000147.1 GCA_028711405.1 Methanoregula sp. | reverse complement strand
CGGGGCACATGGCACTTCTCCGGGCGGCGGCGGGGCTCCTCGACCAGCGGCACGGGCAGACCGAACTTTCGATCGCGATGGCAGAGATGGCAGGGATCACGCCGGCGGTCACGATCTGCGAGATGCTGGATGATGAGTCCGGGTACGCGCTCTCGAAATCTGATGCGAAACAGTATGCCCTCCGAAACGGGCTCGTCTTTGTCGAGGGCAGTGAAGTGATGGAGCGGTGGCAGGCAGCACACCGCTCGTGAATCGTCAGGTATCCTTACGACTCACTTTTTTGCAAGTTATTTTAGACTTTTATCCGTCGGAGTGCTCCATACGAGGAACCCTGTATACCCTAAAGAGAACCTCCCCTTCTATACCCTGAAACGGCATATCATTCTGATATCTGCGGTTTCTTCCTTAAGGAAACCCGGTCGGCATTGGAGCCGTGACCTCAACAGATTGCTTCGACCTATGTGGGTGCGATCCCACCGCTTCTTCTGCATCACCCCTACCTTTAGACAGGATCACGTACTATGCATCAAAAAACCGGAGGTACAGAAGATGCCAGAACAAGTAGACATTTCTGACAGCAGCACGGCTACCCCTTCGCAGACCGGATAATCAAAAATACATGATATCTTATCGGGGGTGGGATCGCTTCCCTTGCGAGTGCAACCTACCTTATCCGTGACGTGCATCTACCCGGGAGCATGATCACCATCTTGGAAGAGCTGGACCGGAACGTGGGAATCCTTGACGGAAAGGGGCTCACCGGAGGAAGGCTACCTCATGCGGGGGCAGGATGTTTGAGGAGCATTATGGCTGCACCTTCCCTCTGAAAATACGTCTGAAGTTTTCATTTTGTGGGTATGCACTGTAGTAAGCTCATCGGGGGTTAGCATGAAAGTCGGCAAGTCGACTTTCATCATCGTTTGCCTGAAACCTGAAAGGTTCATCCGGGTTTTTTCCGAAGCACTATCGCTTTTTCTTTTGAGTGGGTAGCACGGGGAAGGGCAATTCCTCGCCATCGATAAGCCGTTTCCAGTTGAGCTGGCTGAACATTTTCATGTGGAGGATAGCTCCCTTATTCCTGGTGTTGAGAACAGAAACACTACCGGAAATAAACGGCGGGATCATAAGGAGTTCCTCATCATCGATGATAAGTTCGAGAATATTTTCAAAGTTCATAAATTTCTCGGCTTCAGCAAATTCCGGAGGAGCAAATGGTGGTGGGATATTGAATTGTTCCGGTGAGATGACATGGACATCTGCTTTTTTTCCTGGAAATAATTCCTGCAGTTTTCCCTGAAGACTCGGATCATTCGAAATGACGATGAGCCGCAACGTAACATCCCTGATTTTAACATGCTCAATGAACGGGAGGTACCGTTCTCCGATCATTCCATGGATCTGGCGTTTCGCTTTCCCGAAAAGGTCGCGGAGTTTATACTCAATATTGGCATCCCCGTAGATGGTCCAGAGTGCATCTTCCTTATCGGTGCGTACCTTCTCTTTTTCCAATGTTATGAGTGCTGCCAGTGCCTGTTCTGCTGCCATCCTGTGCTTGTCCATGAGGATGTTGATAGCCATTTCCGGGGAGATCGCGCTGTACCGTGCTGGTTTTGTGATTCTCTTTACGGCAAGTCCCAGTTCCGCAAGACGATCCAATGCCTCGTATACGCTCGGCTTTGATATGGAGAGAAACTCGATGATCTCCTTTGCTTCCGCGTTGTCGTACAGGACCAGCGCGGCGTACACACTCGCTTCATAGTTGGATAACCCGAGATCATTGAGCGATTTTACGAGAGATGCGGGAATGCTCTCCATAGTATAATCATGATCGTTCAGTTGTTAAAAATTTTACTACCTTTAAGGATACCTATTTATCTTTCGGGTAAAAACATAGTGAGAGAGAAGTAGTAAAAAAATTTACTACATAATCGGGGAAACCTCCATGGTCAGTAATACAAAATCTTTGACATTCCCACCAAGCAGGGATTTGACTGTAAAAAACAGATCGGTTCTTTCGGGAGCGGGAAACGTACCCTCACCGTGCTTTGCGATTACACGATCTGGGTTATTTATGATACTTATCGTCACAATGGGCGTTCTGGTACTTCCGGCAAGTGCATATGTCACCGCTGAGAGCATCATGTCCTCTGAGAAAGTGTATGTCTCCGGTGTAACGTATGATCCCGGTGCTTTCTTTGTTGACGATACTGGTACGGTCATATTTTCCGTCACGAACAGCAACACTAACCAAAGCGTTGTCGTGAGTCATGCAACATTCTCGGACGAGAGTATTGATCTGACAAGCGGGACGTACGATACCTCGGCGAGCATCGGACCGCTCCAGACGCGATCGTTTGTCTTCTCCATCGCCGCAACCGCGAAAGAGGGTACCTACTTCCCCACGTTCTCGTTAAGCTTCCGGGACGGCGATAGCCTGTGGTACCGCTCGATGGTGAAGATCGAGAACATGCCACTTGTCATGACCATCCTTGACAAGCCGGATACATTCACCCAGGGCAGGAAAAAACCGATCAACCTCCAGATCACCAACCCCCGTGACAATGGCGTGAAGAATGTCATACTCGATGTCTCGGGCGCCGGTATCACCGCTTCGCCGGATAAGATCTTCATTGGGGATATTGCGTCCCGGTCGAATAAGTCCGTGACCTTTTCGGTGACCCCGGAACAGGAGTCAACCCTGCATATCACGGTCAATTATTATAATGGTGACAATCCCCACTCGGTAACGATGGACCTCCCGGTCACGTTCGGCACTGACAAGAAACAGGCGAGCCCGGTGATCAGTAACGTGCTCGTCAAATCCGAGACCGGTACATACCACGTCACCGGCGACGTCACAAACGCCGGGCTGGAGACGGCGAACGCGGTTACGGTCACCTCCGGTACCCCGGCAGTTCCGGCAGATCCTTACCGGTCGTATATCGTGGGCGCGTTAAAACCGGATGACTTCGGCAGTTTTGAGGTGACTTTCACCGCGACGAATGCAACGAGCGTCCCGCTCCAGCTCTCGTTTAAAGACTCAGATGGTAATCTGGTCACTTCCCGCATGGATGTTGCAGTTACCGTCACAGACTCTGCGCAGAACCAGAACCCGTCAAACCTTCTCCCGGTTATCATCATTGTCCTCGTCATTGCCCTCGCAGGTGGGTACCTCTTCATCCGACGGAGAAAGAACCAGTAAGGTGACGTGAAATGCAACCGGCAATCCAGTTTGAGGACGTGGTCAAGATCTACCCGCTCAAGTCGGGGGATGTAACCGCGCTCAACCATATCTCCTTTGCCGTGGAGCGCGGAGAGTTCATCTCGATCATGGGGCCGTCGGGCTCGGGAAAATCCACCCTGCTGACCCTGATGGGATGCCTTGACAAGCCCACCTTCGGGACTATCTCCATGAGCGGAATCCCGATCCGGGATATGTCCGATGTGGAACTGACAAGTCTCCGCAGGGACCGGATCGGGTTCATCTTCCAGTACTTCAACCTCTTCCCGCTCCTGAATATCATCGAGAACGTCAGTTTTCCCCAGATGCTTAAAGGAGGAGTAAATGTGGAGAAGGCAAAAGAAGTGCTCCGGGCGGTTCAGCTGGACGAACATCTCTACACGCACACGCCTTTGGAACTTTCTGGGGGGCAGCAGCAGCGGGTAGCTGTTGCCCGTGCCCTCATCAACGACCCCGACATCCTCCTGTGCGATGAACCCACGGGAAACCTCGATTCGAAAACCGGGGCGAGTATCATGGAACTCATGACACAACTCAATAAAAAAGGTGCTACGATCATCATTGTGACCCACGACCCCAATGTTGCCAATTATACGAACCGGACCATACGGATCATAGACGGGAGAATTGCGGCATGACCGCAATTTTCTGGGAGATTGCCAAGCGGAATATCCGCCTTCACATGCTCCGCTCAACCCTCGCGATGCTCGGCATCGTGATCGGTGTCGTTGCCATTGCGTCCATGGGGATCCTGGGCAACAGCATGGTAGCCTCGGTCTCCGAGAGCCTCAACTCTGTCGGTGACAGCGTGATCGTAAGCCCGTACTCCGGTGCGAGTGGGGGTGGAGGACCGGGCGGAGGAGCACCATCTGGCGGCAGCACCCAGGACCAGTACATCTCTGACTCGAACTACCAGAAGATCAAGCAGGCGGTTGCCCCGAACATTGCCATCCCGGTACACCAGACCTCTCAGCGCATGAGCGTGGGTGTTGGCAGTGATGACATCGTGGCAACCATCTATGGGGTGGATCCACAGCGCATCCCTGATTTCAACCTGGTCCTGACTGCCGGGGATTACAACAACGGGAACTCTGGGTGCCTCGTTGGATCGGAGTTTGCCAAGGACAATAATATCCGGGTCGGATCGCGGATTACGATCGGCTCCGATGGCCAGTACGGCACGCTCCGCGTCACCGGGATCATCGAGGAACGGGGTATGAGCTTTGATCTCAGTACTGACAATGCCCTTGTCGTGACCCAGGACTGGTATGAGTCCAACTTCGGGGATATCGATCAGTACGACCAGGTCGTCGTCAAAGTGAAAGAAGGGCTGGACACAGCCGAAGTCAAGAAGATCATCGAGAAGCAGCTGAATCGCAGGGACAAGATCGTCAGCGTAACGGACAGCAAGGCGACGCTCGACTCGCTCTACGAGACGTTTGGTACCATCACAACCTTCGTTACCGCAATAGGCGGGATATCCATGATCGTTGCCGGGGTCTCGATCTTCAACATCATGATGATGTCCGTGAACGAGCGGATCAAGGAGATCGGTATCATGCGCAGCATCGGCACCCAGAAAAAAGAGGTGATGAGCATGTTCATCTACGAAGCAGCGATCATCGGGGTGATCGGAAGCATTGCCGGGGGAATCCTGAGCCTGCTTGCGGGGTATGCCGTTAGCGCCATGATGCTGGGAACGACCGAGTACCTGTGGACGATCTCAACTGCGATCTCGGTTGCCGAAGGTGTCGGGTTCGGGATCATTATCTGTCTGGCCTGTGGTATCTACCCGGCGTGGCAGGC